>NZ_JBFNFE010000003.1:0-232481 GCF_040888245.1 Streptococcus wuxiensis | reverse complement strand
TTACTACAAAAAAGGCGGTAGACGGATTTGAACCGACGATCAAGCTTTTGCAGAGCCGTGCCTTACCACTTGGCTATACCGCCTTAACTTTTATTATTATACCTTGAAAATTGTTTCTCGTCAATAGTTTTCTTTTCTGAAAACATAAGATTCAAATGTTTAAAAAAACATGCGACAAAATATTCTGAAAATTCGTTTACTTTTTAAAAAAACTGTGGTATAATTTTCAATATCCACAATTTAAAACGAGGAGTTTATAAATATGAAAAAAAGTCGGATTCTTGCAGTAGCAGGTGTTGCCTTACTTGCTACAGGTGTTCTTGCAGCTTGCGGTTCTTCAAAATCATCTAATGATGCAGAGGCTCCAAAAGCTTACGGTTATACATATACCGCTGATCCAGAAACTTTGGATTATCTTATCTCTGGTAAACAAAGTACAAAAGTGGCTACATCAAATGGTATTGATGGACTCTTTACGAATGATAAGTATGGTAACCTTACTCCTGCAGTCGCTGAAGACTGGTCAGTATCTCAAGATGGATTGACATATACATACAAGATTCGTAAAGGTGTAAAATGGTTCACATCTGATGGTGAAGAATATGCAGAAGTAACTGCAAATGACTTTGTTACAGGTTTGAAACACGCAGCCGACAATAAATCAGCTGCTCTTTACCTAGCACAAAATTCTGTAAAGGGATTGGCTGACTATTTATCAGGGACTAATACAGACTTTTCTGCAGTAGGTATTAAAGCTGTTGATGATTACACTCTTCAATATACATTGAACCAACCTGAACCATACTGGAACTCTAAATTATCTTATGGAATCTTCTGGCCTTTGAATGCAGAGTTTGAAAAATCAAAAGGTTCAGACTTTGGTAAGGCGACAGATCCAACATCATTGCTTTACAATGGTCCATTCTTGCTTAAGGGATTGACAGCTAAGTCTTCTATCGAATTTGCAAAGAATGATCAGTATTGGGATAAAGACAATGTTCACATCGATACTGTAACACTTTCTTACTATGATGGTTCAGACCAAGAGTCACTTGAGCGTAACTTTACAAATGGTGCATATAGTTATGCACGTCTCTTCCCTACTAGCTCAAACTATTCTAAAGTAGCAGAAACATATAAAGATAATATCTACTATACCCCACAGGGAGCTGGTATTGCTGGTTTAGGTGTTAACATTGACCGTCAAAGTTATAAATATACATCAAAAACAACTGACGAGGAAAAGACTTCTACTAAGAAAGCTCTTCTTAATAAAGATTTCCGTCAAGCTTTGAACTTTGCATTTGACCGTACTGCATACTCTGCTCAACTTAATGGTGAAAAGGGAGCTCCTCTTGCTGTTCGTAACCTCTTTGTAAAACCAGAGTTTGTGTCTGCTAACGGTAAAACATTTGGGGACATGGTAACTGAAAAAGTTGCTACTTATGGTGATGAGTGGAAAAATGTAAACCTTGCTGATGGTCAAGATGGACTCTTCAATGCGGATAAGGCTAAAGCTGAATTAGCTAAAGCGAAAACTGCTCTAGAAGCTGAAGGTGTGAAATTCCCAATCCACTTGGATATTCCAGTAGACCAAACATCTAAAGGTTACATTGCTCGTATCCAGTCATTCAAGCAATCAGTTGAAACTACACTTGGAACTGAAAATGTAGTGATTGATATCCAACAAATCACTACAGACGAACTACACAATATCACATACTACGCAGCTAGCGCAGCTGCAGAGGATTGGGATCTTTCAGGTGCAGTTGGATGGAACCCTGACTATGAAGACCCATCAACATACCTTGATATCTTGAAAACAACTAATAGCGAAACAACTAAGACTTACATGGGATATGACAATCCATCTAACCCAGCAGTTGCTCAAGTTGGTTTGAAAGAATATGATAAATTAGTTGATGAAGCTGGAAATGAAACAAGCGATCTTGCGACTCGTTATGAAAAATATGCAGCAGCTCAAGCTTGGTTGACAGATAGCTCACTCTTCCTTCCTGCAATGGCATCTTCAGGAGCAGCTCCTATTATCTCTCGTGTTGTTCCATTCTCAGCATCTTATACTCAATCTGGTGATAAAGGTTCAGATGTTTACTTCAAATATCTTAAATTGCAAGCTAACACTGTAACTGCTAAAGAGTACAAAGAAGCTCGTGAAAAATGGCTCAAAGAAAAAGCTGAATCAAACGAAAAAGCTCAAAAAGAATTAGCGAGCCACGTGAAATAAATAATGCTCATCAGAACTTTCTCTCCAAAAGGAGAAGGTTCTTTTGGGATTTTAAAGGAAATAATATGAAAAAATATGTTTTTATGCGTATCTTGCGGTCGTTAGTTTCTATCTTTTTAGTAACGACCTTGATTTACACAATCATCTATACGATGGTTCCACGGAAGTTGATCTTCAAACAAGATACTAACTACAATAAAATTGCAACAACAGCTGATAAACGTGATAACTATGAAAATACCGTTTTTGAGCGTATGGGTTATATCGAATATTACGATACAAAAGAGTTGCAGGAAAAAGCTAGTAGCATTGACCCTTCTGTAACTGTTGATGCAAACGATACAAATAAAGCTATCTACGAAAAATATATCCAACAACTTGGTAACGGTTGGACTTTGGGTGAGTTTACAGAGAGTGGTCAATTCTATGCTACTCGTGAAATCCCTATTTTCGAGCGTGTGTTCAAATTCTATGCAAACTTACTTGAAATTGACCATACAAACAAGATTCAAGACCCGGAAAATCCTAATTTAGAGCGTTATTTGCGATTTGAAAACGATCCGGCTATTGGATGGTCTCTAGTAGGTTCAGGGACTAAACATAAATACCTCTTGTACTTCAACAGTCAATTCCCATTTGTTCACCAAAACTTTGTCAACTTGAACTTAGGAGATTCTTACCCAACTTATGCCAATACTCCTGTTCTTCAAGTTATCACACAAGGTCAAGGACAAACCAAGACTTCAGAAGTTCAATTCCCAACTGGTAAGAAAACATCATCAGTTAACATTTACTCAAGAACCTACAAATCTCCAAGTCAAGCAGATGCACGTGAAGTAGCAAACTATGGTAAGGATGATCCTTATACAGCTACTGAAAGTAATTATCAATATCCTTCAATGATTACAAGCTCTGCTATCACAGGTTTGATTGGTCTTGCTATTTCATACGCGATTGCAATTCCACTTGGTTCTGCAATGGCTCGTTACAAAAATACATGGATTGATAGTTTCTCTACAGGAGCTTTGACCTTCTTACTTGCTCTTCCAACGATTGCCCTTGTATACATCATTCGTTTGATTGGTTCTTCAATTGGATTCCCAGATTCATTCCCTATCTTGGGTGCTGGAGACTGGCGTTCATATGTTTTACCTGCAGTGATTTTGGGCTTGTTGGGTGCACCTGGTATGGCAATTTGGATTCGTCGTTACATGATTGACTTACAATCTCAAGACTTCGTTCGTTTTGCACGTGCAAAAGGTCTATCTGAGAAAGAAATTTCAAACAAACACATCTTTAAGAACGCTATGGTACCACTCGTTTCAGGTATTCCAGGTTCTATTATTGGTGTTATCAGTGGAGCAACTCTTACAGAAACAGTCTTCGCTTATCCAGGTATGGGTAAAATGTTGATCGACTCAGTAAAAGCATCAAATAACAACATGGTTGTTGGTCTCGTATTTATCTTCACTTGTATCTCAATCTTCTCAAACCTAGTTGGTGATATTTGGATGACTATGATTGACCCACGTATTAAACTGACAGAGAAAGGAGGCAAATAATGTCTACAATTAGTAATGATAAATTTCAATTTGTAAAACGTGATGATTTTGCCTCTGAAGCAATTGATACTCCTGCTTATTCATACTGGGGTTCTGTCTTTAGACAGTTTTTGAAGAAAAAATCAACAGTCATCATGCTCGGTATCTTGATTGCCATCGTTTTGATGAGTTTCATCTATCCAATGTTCTCAGATTTTGACTTTAACGATGTAAGTAAGGTAAATGATTTTAGTGCTCGCTATATCAAACCGAATGGTGAATATTGGTTCGGTACAGATAGTAACGGGAAATCTCTCTTTGATGGTGTCTGGTTTGGAGCTCGTAACTCTATCTTAATTTCTGTAATTGCGACCTTTATCAACCTTGTTATCGGTGTGATTGTAGGTGGAATCTGGGGTATTTCAAAATCAGTAGACCGTATCATGATGGAAGTCTACAACGTTATCAACAATATTCCATCGCTATTGATCGTTATCGTTTTGACTTACTCTATCGGAGCAGGTTTCTGGAACTTGATTTTTGCCATGAGTGTAACTACATGGATTGGTATTGCTTATTCAATCCGTATTCAAATCATGCGTTATCGTGATTTGGAGTACAACCTTGCTTCACGCACACTCGGAACTCCAACATACAAAATTGTCATTAAAAATATCATGCCACAATTGGTATCTGTTATTGTTACGACTACATCACAAATGCTTCCGGCATTTATCTCGTATGAAGCTTTCCTTTCATTCTTTGGACTCGGATTGCCGATTACAGTTCCAAGTTTGGGACGTTTGATCTCAGATTATTCTCAGAACGTAACGACAAATGCCTACCTCTTCTGGATTCCATTGACAACTTTGGTCTTGGTTTCTTTATCACTATTCATTGTTGGACAAAACTTAGCCGATGCTAGTGATCCACGTACACATAGATAGGAGTAGAAATGACGAATAATAAAAATGTAATTTTATCTGCTCAAGATATTGTCGTGGAATTTGATGTTCGTGACAAAGTTTTGACCGCTATTCGCGGAGTTTCTCTTGAGTTGATTGAAGGAGAAGTTCTTGCCTTGGTTGGAGAATCAGGTTCGGGTAAATCAGTTTTGACAAAAACTTTTACAGGAATGTTAGAAGAAAACGGGCGTATCGCTCAGGGGAGCATCGATTACCGTGGACAAGACCTAACAGCACTTTCGTCTCACAAGGATTGGGAACAAATTCGTGGGGCAAAGATTGCAACTATCTTCCAAGATCCGATGACTAGTTTGGATCCAATCAAAACAATCGGAAGCCAAATTACTGAGGTTATCATTAAACACCAAGGGAAAACAGCAAAAGAAGCAAAAGAAATGGCTATTGACTACATGAATAAGGTTGGTATTCCTGATGCTGAAAAGCGTTTTGAGGAGTATCCATTCCAATATTCTGGAGGGATGCGTCAACGTATCGTTATCGCTATTGCTCTTGCATGTCGCCCAGATGTTTTGATCTGTGATGAGCCAACAACTGCCCTTGATGTGACGATTCAGGCTCAGATTATTGACTTGTTGAAGTCTCTACAAAATGAATATCACTTTACAACTATCTTTATCACACATGACCTCGGTGTTGTAGCAAGTATTGCAGATAAAGTTGCAGTTATGTATGCTGGTGAGATTGTTGAGTACGGTACTGTTGAAGAAATCTTTTATGATCCTCGTCATCCCTATACTTGGAGCCTACTATCAAGTTTGCCACAGTTAGCTGATGATAAAGGAGAACTATATTCAATTCCAGGTACTCCTCCATCACTATATACAGAATTAAAAGGTGATGCATTTGCTCTTCGTTCAGATTACGCAATGAAAATTGATTTCGAAGAAAAAGCACCTCAATTTGCTGTGTCAGATACTCATTGGGCTAAAACTTGGTTGCTTGATGAACGAGCTCCAAAAGTTGAAAAACCAGCAGTAATTTCAAATTTACATGACAAGATTCGTCAGAGAATGGGTCTTGTTCATCTAGAAAACTAGGAGGAAGGAAATGTCTGAAAAATTAGTAGAAATTAAAGACTTAGAGATTTCCTTCGGTGAAGGAAGCAAAAAGTTTGTAGCCGTTAAAAATGCTAACTTCTTTATCAACAAAGGTGAAACTTTCTCTCTAGTTGGTGAGTCAGGTAGTGGTAAAACAACGATTGGTCGTGCAATTATCGGTTTGAATAATACCAGTAAAGGGGATATCCTCTTCGAAGGTAAAAAGATCAACGGTAAAAAATCACGAGCTCAAGAAGCTGAAGTAATCCGTCGTATTCAAATGATTTTCCAAGACCCTGCTGCTAGTTTGAATGAGCGTGCAACGGTTGACTATATTATTTCTGAAGGTCTTTATAATTTCCATCTATTTAAGGATGAGGAAGAAAGACAAGAAAAAGTTAAAAAAATCATTAGTGAAGTTGGACTTTTGGCTGAACATTTGACACGTTATCCTCATGAGTTTTCAGGTGGACAACGTCAACGTATTGGTATCGCTCGTGCCTTGGTTATGCAACCTGACTTTGTAATCGCAGATGAGCCGATTTCAGCCTTGGACGTTTCAGTTCGTGCCCAAGTTTTGAACTTGCTCAAGAAATTCCAGAAGGAATTGGGCTTGACCTATCTCTTTATCGCCCACGATTTGTCAGTAGTTCGTTTTATCTCTGATCGTATTGCGGTAATTTATAAGGGTGTTATTGTTGAAGTGGCTGAAACTGAAGAATTGTTTAACAATCCAGTTCATCCATACACACAAGCACTTTTATCAGCTGTGCCGATTCCAGATCCAATCTTGGAACGTAAGAAAGTTTTGAAAGTCTATGATCCAGACCAACATGACTATGAAACAGACAAACCTTCTATGGTTGAAATTCGTCCAGGTCATTACGTTTGGGCTAACCAAGAAGAATTGGAACGCTATAAAAAAGAAATGAAATAATCACTAAAGTTTTATAATCTAGCTAGAAGGCTTCTAGAAAGATTATGAAACTTTTTTATTTTGCAGATAAAAAGTTGATAATCTATATAAATTTGATATACTGAATACAATAAGAACTAATCTGTTAGAAATGACATGAACTAGGGGAGAATCACATGGACAACCAACCAAATTTTTTTACAGGAATGGCTAGAATTATTGGGACATGCCTCTGGGTAAAAGGAATGGAAGTACTGACTGAGAAGAAGGAATCTGAGCCAAAAGCCTTAGAGGTTGTTAAATTTCTTGCGGCTTATAAAATGATATCTGCTCTGCCTTGGATTGCGGGACTTCCTAGAAAGGAAGATAAAAAATGAAATTTATTTGGGATATTTTATTTTATATCCTAGTCAAGCCACTGATTATGATTGTAGAATTCATTTGGTATCACATTTGTTTATTTTTTTATGAATTCCTTTTGAATTTGTTATATTCGATTTTTAACTGGATTTATAACTGGCTTTTTAGTTTATTTTAAAAGACTCTGAAAGAAATCAAAAGGATGAGTAATTTACTCATCCTTTTTCTATTTATCTAAATCTTTATAGATTTATTGGGATCACTCTTTTTTACCTTTTAGCAAGAAGGCTGCAGCTAAAGCTAAGCTGAGACTTGCCATGAAGAGGAGTGGGCTGGCCTCTCCTCCAGTGGCAGGAAGTTGTTTGTCATTTGTAGAATTTTCACCATTGAGCTGGTTTTTATTTGCTAATGGACTAGCTTCTTCGATTTGACTTGAGCTTGGTTGTTGGACTTCTGTTTCAGTCTTGTAGACGATAGCATAAGTAGTCAAATCAATGGTGAGAAACTCAAGCATGCCATCACGAATTGTGAAATCTTGTGCTTTCAAGTCTTTTTCTGAACTGAAGCGATAGAATTCTTGGACTGTGCCAGAAATTGGTAACCGAACCAGTACAGCACCTTTTGCTTGGATTAGTTGACCATTTTCATTCTTGAGTTGAATGTCGTAGGCATCATATTTCTTGCCCAAGAGTTCTTGCTTGTCTACTTTCTGGATTTCAAGATAACTTGCTTCACCTAGCTCATTTGATCCACTGATGACTTGAACTCCGGTAGCCTGGTCTTTTAAGGCTTTGAGTTTAAACTCAGGAAGAGAGATGATAGGCGCCGCTTGGTCGCTCGCAGTACCGATCGGGCCAGTGTATTCAGGAATATCGACGATAGGCGCCGCTTGGTCGCTCGCAGTACCGATCGGGCCAGTGTATTCAGGAATATCGACGATAGGCGCCGCTTGGTCGCTCGCAGTACCGATAGGGCCAGTGTATTCAGGAATATCCACGATAGGCGCCGCTTGGTCGCTCGCAGTACCGATACGCCCAGTGTATTCAGGGATATCTACAATAGGCGCTACTAGGTCGCTCGCAGTACCGATAGGCTTAGTGTATTCAGGACTATCCACGATAGGCGCCGCTTGGTCGCTCGCAGTACCGATACGCCCAGTGTATTCAGGGATATCTACAATAGGCGCTACTAGGTCGCTCGCAGTACCGATAGGCTTAGTGTATTCAGGACTATCCACGATAGGCGCCGCTTGGTCGCTCGCAGTACCGATAGGCCCAGTGTATTCAGGGATATCTACAATAGGCGCTACTTGGTCGCTCGCAGTACCGATAGGCTTNTAGCCTGGTCTTTTAAGGCTTTGAGTTTAAACTCAGGAAGAGAGATGATAGGCGCCGCTTGGTCGCTCGCAGTACCGATAGGGCCAGTGTATTCAGGAATATCCACGATAGGCGCCGCTTGGTCGCTCGCAGTACCGATAGGCCCAGTGTATTCAGGGATATCTACAATAGGCGCTACTTGGTCGCTCGCAGTACCGATAGGCTTAGTGTATTCAGGAATATCCACGATAGGCGCATCTTGTTCTCCCGCAGTACCGATAGGTCCATTGTACTCAGGGATATCTACGACAGGCGCATCCTGTTCTCCCGCAGTACCGATAGGCTCAGTGTACTCAAGAATATCCACGACAGGCGCATCCTGTTCTCCCGCAGTACCGATAGGCTCAGTGTACTCAGGAATATCTACGATAGGAGCCGCTTGTTCCCCTGCAGTACCGATAGATTCAGTGTACTCAGGAATGTCCACAATAGGCGCTTCCTGTTCTCCCGCAGTACCAATTGGGTCAGTATATTCAGGAATGGTTACTACTGGAGCAGGCTCGTTACCTTTGCTTGTAACAACTTGATCTTCTACAGGTGCAGTTTCCTCTTTTGGAAAGACTGTTACAATAGTACTGCTTCGTGTCTCTCCTAGGATAGCATAAGCTTCTATTGGATTGCCAGTTTTACGTTCCGTAGTTTCAGGAATGCCGATTTCTACCTTGTTATCCTTTATGCTTAATACTGTTTGCTCGCCAGAAGTGACAAGATGATTTTCATCGACTTTTCTTAGGACTAGGGGATCTGTAACACCAGGGAATGTCACAGCAACAGCATCCCAGTTACCAGTTGGCAAAGTTAGGGTAACTGTCTTATCTTCTACCTTTATAGGTTCGAGGCTTGGTGTATCTAATGATACTGATGGAGCTTTTAGAATATCGAATGAATCAAGGGAGATTTTCTTTCGTCCGTCTGGAGAATCTGGGTCCACTTTCAAAGTTAGGACATGGTCGCCATCTGCTAGATTAGTAAACTCTCCAATCAATGCTCCTTTTTCGGTAGCTCCGGCAGTGTAAAAGTCAAGGCTTGGCATTTCTTTTCCATCGAGAGTTACAAGTGCTTTACCAAGGGCAGATGTTTTCAGTCCATAGATACGGATACCTGTACCAGAGAATGGAATTCTTGCAATTGCTTCAGGAGCAAGACTATCGTCTGCGTTGATATCTGCATATTTCTCTGTAGAAGCATAGAGTTCCGCATCAGTCCAGTCTTTAAATGCTGAACCGTATTGGATACGAGAATCACGATCATCTATCTTCTCAACTGTTTCTCCTTGACCTGGGAAGACCTTGAAGTAGTCTAAGGAAATTTTTGAGCGTTCACTTCCACGTCCCTTATGTTCACGCTTAACAGTGATAGTCATGAGGTGAGGGCCTGAAGAAAGATTTGAATAACGACCGATTAGGACACCCTTTTCAGTAGCTCCAGCCGTATAGAAATCAAGCTCACCAACAGATTTGCCATCGATTGTAACCTCAGCAAGACCTAATTGAGAAGATTTGAGTCCGTAGATTTCAATACCAGGTCCATTGAAAGGAATGGTTGCTGTTGCATCTTTATCGGAATAATTTCCATTTGAGATGTCGGCGTATTTTTCTGTTCCGCCAAAGAGTTCTGAGTCAGACCAGTCTCCAAAGGCAGCGCCATACTGAATGCGAGAGTCACGATCGTCCATGAGCTCACTAAAGGCGGAGATTGAAGCAACATCAGAAACAGGTGTTGAACGGTCTCCTAGTATAGCCTTAACGGTATAAGTATAGGCATGGCTTGAATCAATAGAACGGTCGATAAAGCGAGTTTGGTTGGTTGTAAACTCACGGACAGTAGAAGTTTGACTAGTTTCATCTCTACTTTCCCGATGGATGACATAATGAGTCGCCCCTTCAACTGTATTGAAGTTGAGTTCAGCAGTCGTTGAATCTTTTCGTTGGGCAGTCAGACGAGTAATACGACCAGGGAAGTTTTCAAAGGTAATGACATCGCCTTTTTGAGTCGCAAGTTGGATGCGATTGTCTTTGAGGCGACTAGCTTGAACTTCCTTGCCATTAATCTTGATAATACTAGATTCGATATTTGGATAGTCTACGACTAAATCTCCACCAACATTAGAAAGGAAAGATAGCGTTTCAAGATTTTTCTCTTTCCATTTCATGCTGACTTCAAAGTTACCACGAGCGACTAAGCCTGAGACTTGCCCGTCTTTCCATGCATCTGGAAGGGCTGGTAATGGGGCAATGTAGCCTGTGTGAGACTGAAGGAGCATTTCTGCCATACCGCTGGTTGCACCAAAGTTTCCATCAATTTGGAAAGGAGCATGCGTATCCCAGAGGTTTTCTAGAGTTGAAGATTTGAGCTGTTCTGCCAATAAACGATGGGCACGATTTCCATCTAAGAGACGAGCCCAGAGGTTGATTTTATTGGCCTTAGACCAACCAGTACCACCATCTCCACGGTGGTTTAGGGTTGCGCGTGCAGCTTCTAGATATTCAGGCTGATCCTTGCCAAATAAAGTACCTGGGAAGAGACCAACTAGATGAGAAACGTGACGGTGATGGTTTTCAATGCCTTCGTTAGTGAATTGTGGGCTGTCTTCTTCGTACCATTCCTTGATACGTCCGTCTTGGTTGATATGAAGTGGTTTGAGCTTATCAAATTTAGCCTTCACTTCTGTTACCAAATCTTGGTCGATCTTCAGATGATTGGCTGCTTCCATATAGTCGTGGAATAGCTGCCAAACTAGAGATTGGTCAAAGGTATTCCCAATCGTGATGGTTCCATGTTCTGGTGAGTAGGATGGAGAAGAAACCCAGCGATCACTAGCCTTGTCGTAGTGCAAGAAGGAATTCCAGAACTTGGCTGTTTCCTTGAGCATTGGATAAATCTTTTCTTTAAGATAAGTTTCATCCTTGGTGAATTTGTAGTAGTCATAGACATTCTGCATCATCCAAGCATTGGCAGCAGGAGACCAACCCCAATAGTAGTTCCAACCAGGAGTAGTCCAGCCAAATGGTGTCGCCTGAGTATGAACCAACCAACCGTTTTCTTGACCTTCTTTGGATTCGATACCTGCATATTCTTTAGCAGCTATACGGCCATAGTAGCGCATGTCATCGATATAATTGATCATTGGCTTAGCCGTTTCTGCGAGATTGCTCATGTAGGCAGGCCAATAGTTCATCTGTAGGTTGACATTGAGGTGGTAGTCTGAGTTCCAAGGTGGATTATCTACAGCATTCCAGACTCCTTGCAAGTTGGCAGGGAGGGCATCTGTCCGGTCACGAGAAGAACTGATGAGTAGATAACGTCCGTATTGGAAGAAGAGTTCTTCTAGTTTTTGCCCTTTTTCAGGGTTGTAGGTATGCAGAGCTTCTTTTGTAGTTTGGCTAGACTTGCTACCACCAAGATTTAGTTGAACGCGATTGAAGAGACTTTGATAATCCTTGATGTGGTTATTTTTTAGGGTTTCATAATCTTTTACCTTAGCAGCTTCTACTATAGACTTAACAGTATTTTCTAGGTCAATATCCTTGCGATAATTGGTTTTTGGATTTTGAGCAAAGTTGGTCTTGGCACTGAGTAAAAGGGTCGCATAGCTGGCTCCGGTGACAGTCAAATAGCCATCTTGTGCAGTGACTTGTCCGTCTGTCTTGATTCCAAGATAGGAAGCAAATTTCAGACCATTGTCTTTGACAGTTCCTTTGAGCAAAATACCATTAGAATCAGTCGTAACTGCTCCTTGTTTATAATTCGAATATTCCCAGGAGTAGTCGCCATTCGCAATCAAATCTTCAGTCAAACTATTCCAGAGTGTAAAATCAAGGGTTTTATCCCCTTTTTTACTCAAGTGGGTCACAGTAACATCGTCAGGATAGCTAGAGAAGGTTTCGCGCTTAAAGTTTGTACCGTCTTGGGTATAAGAAGTGGTCGAGATGGCCTCAGAAATATCTAAGCCACGATGATAGTCGGTAACACTCTCCAGGCCTTTCTTTTGGTTGTTAAAGACCATAAAGATATCACCAAAAGATAAGTAACGACCATACTGAGCATTGTTTGGTCCGACTAGGTTGCGCTCCGCTAATTGTTTTGCTTTTTGGCGGTTTCCTTCTTCTAATGCCTTACGAATTTCTGCTAAGACCTTATAGCGGTCTTGATAATTCCCCCCATTGTAATCGGTGCTATCCGGTTGCGGTCCACCAGACCAGAGAGTTTTTTCATTGTATTGGATTCTTTCTTCACCGATGAGTCCAAAAACTTTTGCCCCCATTTCTCCATTTCCCACTGGCAGGGCTTGTTTTTCCCAGCCGTCATAAGAAGGAGCGGTTGGTTGGTCGTAATGAAGTTGATAGTTTTCTTGCTTAGTCATAGGAAGTTCTGGTTTTTCACTCTCCTTATTTTCAGAAGGTTCAACTACAGCGTTAGTCTCTGATTGATGATGTATTTGAGGTGTTTCCTTTTCAGGTTTTACCTCTTTGTCAGCTAATTCAGTAGAGGTTTGATTTTCTGTGCTTGGTTGATTTTCCTTACCCTCTTGAGTGGGTTCCTCTACTTTTGTATTCACTTGAACCGTAGTCTCACTGACACTTGCTTGATTTTCTTTCACTTCGATGCCATCGGCAGCTACATTCTGTGTTGCTAGAAAAACAGCTCCCAGTAGAACAGAAGCAGTTCCAACGGTCAATTTTCGGATGCTATACTTACAGGATTTTTCCCAATAGCTCTTCTTCATAAAAACTCCCTTCTTAAATCTGTAAGCGCATACATTTTCTTGTAAAAAAAATAAGCCTTGCAGAAAGATGTTTCCTTTGTTTTGTATAATCTTAATATAGCAAATAAATCGATTCAATGCAAGGTTTTTTAGGAAAAACTGAATTATTTTACCAAATTTTAGTTCTTTTTTAATTTTATTGAATTAAAAAAGATTAGAGCTGAAAAAGAATCTGAGTAATGCCCGACCCTTTTGAAAGCGTAAATCAAACTAGTCAGGCGTGGGACTTTATGGTATAATATAGAAGATTCAAAAAGAAACAGGAGAAATATTATGGACCTTATTTTAGCAATTGTCTTGATTGTTTTAGCTTTTCTAGGTGGAGCTCTTGGAGGAATGTACTTGGTACGCAAGCAAATTGAAAAAGAATTTGCTGATAACCCACGTTTGAATGCAGAAGCAGTTCGTACTCTGTTGAGTGCAAATGGTCAAAAGCCAAGCGAAGCTAAGGTACAACAAGTGTACCACCAAATCATTCGCCAACAAAAAGCAGCCCTTGCTAACAATAAAAAGAAATAAATAGGAAAAGTCTGGGATGAAAATTCCAGACTTCTCACTATGTTCAACTGATATTTAAGGATAAGACTTTTTCCTTGCATTCTATTGATATTTGATTATGATTAAGAGGGAGATAGTCTGGAGTTTACCAGACTGTCAGAAATTTCAGCGAGAAATGTAATGATAATGAACTATCAATCAGAAAAATAAGACTAGAAAGAAGACTGTATGGATAATCGACCAATTGGTTTTTTGGATTCGGGCGTTGGAGGCTTGACCGTTGTACGTGAGCTCATGCGCCAGCTTCCTCATGAAGAAATCGTCTATATTGGAGATTCAGCACGGGCACCTTACGGGCCTCGTCCTGCTGAGCAAATTCGTGAATATACTTGGCAGTTGGTCAACTTTCTTTTGACTAAGGATGTCAAGATGATTGTCATCGCTTGTAATACTGCAACAGCAGTTGTTTGGGAAGAAGTTAAGGCTAGGTTGGATATCCCTGTCCTGGGTGTCATCTTACCGGGCGCTTCAGCTGCTATCAAAGCTAGTCAGGGTGGGAGAATCGGTGTGATTGGAACACCGATGACAGTACAATCAGATATCTATCGTCAAAAAATTCATGACCTAGATCCAAATTTGCAAGTTGAAAGTTTGGCCTGCCCTAAGTTTGCTCCCTTGGTTGAGTCTGGTGCCCTTTCAACCAGTGTGACCAAGAAAGTAGTTTATGAAACCCTGCGTCCATTAGTGGGCAAGGTAGACAGCTTGATTCTGGGCTGTACCCACTACCCGCTTCTCAGACCCATTATCCAAAATGTGATGGGACCAGAGGTAAAACTGATTGATAGTGGTGCAGAGTGCGTGCGGGATATCTCTGTCTTACTCAATTATTTCGAGATTAATCGTGGCCGCGATGCAGGGCCTCTACAACACCGTTTTTATACGACTGCAAATAGCCATAGTTTTACTCAGATTGGAGCGGAATGGCTAGAAAAAGAGATTCATGTGGAGCATGTAACATTATGACAAACAAAATTTATGAATATAAGGACGACCAGGACTGGTATGTAGGTGTCTGGGACGTCTACGGTGGAATCTATAGCCTCATAAAAGATCCTCTTGATCTCGATTTTATGGATTTGGCTCGTATTTTCCGTGATGAGGAAAATGGTTTTCCAATCACGATTACGGTAATGCGCTGGTCTTCCAACTTCCGTTTACTCTCTTTTATCGTTGAGATTTTAAATGCAGAAGCCGGCCGAAACTTGGAAGTCATTCAACGCCAAGGTGCCCTGCTCTTAGTTGAAAATGGACAACTCTTGCATGTTGAATTACCTAAAGAAGGAGTCGATGTAGAGGCCTTCTTTGAGACAAACAAGGTCAGAGAAACTTTGCTGATTGCGACTCGTAACGAGGGTAAAACCAAGGAATTTCGTGCTATCTTTGACAAACTTGGCTATGATGTGGAGAATCTCAATGATTATCCAGACCTACCTGAAGTAGCTGAAACAGGCATGACCTTTGAAGAAAATGCTCGCCTTAAGGCTGAAACCATCTCCAAATTGACAGGCAAGATGGTTCTAGCGGATGATTCAGGTCTTAAAGTCGATGTTCTCGGTGGATTGCCAGGTGTCTGGTCAGCTCGTTTCGCAGGTGTTGGAGCAAGTGACCAAGAAAATAATGCCAAACTCTTACACGAATTGGCTATGGTCTTTGAACTCAAGGACCGTTCGGCACAATTCCACACCACCTTGGTCGTGGCTAGTCCAGGTAAGGAAAGCTTGGTTGTCGAAGCCGATTGGCAAGGCTACATTAACTTTGAACCTAAGGGTGAAAATGGTTTTGGTTATGATCCACTCTTCTTAGTAGGAGAAACTGGTAAATCCTCAGCTGAATTAACCCTTGAAGAAAAAAATAGTCAATCTCACCGTGCCTTAGCCGTTAAGAAACTTTTGGAGGTATTTCCATCATGGCAAAGCAAACCATCATTGTAATGAGCGATTCCCACGGAGATAGCTTGATTGTAGAAGAAATACGTGATCGCTATCTTGGGAAAGTTGATGCCATTTTTCACGATGGTGACTCGGAGCTTCGCCCAGATTCACCACTCTGGGAAGGGATTCAGGTAGTTAGAGGAAACATGGATTTCTATTCAGATTATCCAGAACGCTTAGTGACTCAACTGGGTCCTACCAAGATTATCCAGACCCACGGACACTTATTTGACATTAACTTCAATTTCCAAAAACTAGATTTCTGGGCCCAAGAAGAAGATGCTGATATCTGTCTCTATGGTCACTTGCATGTGCCAAATGCTTGGATGGAAGGGAAGACCCTCTTTCTAAATCCAGGTTCTATCAGCCAACCACGTGGAACCATCAGAGAATGTCTCTACGCTCGTGTGGAAATTGATGACAGCTATTTCAAAGTGGACTTTTTGACACGTAATCATGAGGTTTATCCTGGCTTATCCAAGGAGTTTGCTCGATGATTGCCAAAGAATTTGAACTCTTTTTGCTGGAGCAAGAGGAAACCTTTTTGACTCCTGCTGAAAATTTGGCTGTACTCATTGATACTCACAATGCAGATCATGCCATTCTCCTCCTTAGCCAGATGACTTATACACGAGTTCCAGTAGTGACTGCTGAGAAAAAATTTGTTGGGACCATAGGTCTTAGAGATATTTTTGCATACCAAATGGAACAGGGTTTGAGTCAGGATGTCATGGCAGATATGGATATTGTTCACATGACAAAGAAGGATGTCGCGGTAGTTAATCCAGACTATACATTGACGGATGTATTGCACAAGCTAGTGGATGAGTCTTTCCTGCCAGTCGTTGGTAAGGATGGTATTTTCCAAGGGATTATCACGCGGAAGTCAATCCTCAAGGCTGTCAATGCCCTCCTGCATGACTTTAGTAAGGAATATGAGATTCGAAGCAAATGAGAGAATGGATTTTAACATTTTTAGAAGAAAAGCAAAATCTATCTAGTAATTCTAAACAGTCTTATAAATATGACTTGGAGCAGTTTTTAGATCTTATTGGAGAACGAATTTCTGAGACAAGTTTAAAAATCTACCAAGCTCAGCTATCAAATTTTAAAATCAGTGCCCAAAAGCGTAAAGTTTCTGCTTGTAATCAATTTCTTTACTTTTTATATCAGAAAGGAAAGATTGGCACCTTTTATCGTTTAGAATTGCCGAAACAGGCTGAGAAAAAACAAGTCAAGTCAGAGCTTTTAGACTTGAGTTCTTTCTGGCAAGAAAGTACCTATCCAGAAGGGCGTTTAATAGCCTTATTGATAGTTGAATTGGGCCTCTTGCCTAGTGAAATTCTAGCCATAAAAATAAGTGATGTAAATCTAGATTTTCAAGTATTGAGAATCAATAAAGCCTCTCAGCAAAGAATCTTGAGTCTTCCCACAAAATTACTTGCAGAGTTAGAACCCTTGATGGGACAGACCTACCTCTTTGAAAAAACTGGTAAGCCATATTCTCGTCAATGGGCCTTTCGTCAGTTAGAAGCCTTTCTAAAGGAAAAAGGGTTTGCAGATTTATCGGCTCAAGGATTGAGAGAACAGTTTATACTGAGACAAATTGAAGAGAAGGTTGACTTATATGAAATCGCCAAAAAATTGGGATTAAAAACAGTCATGACCTTAGAAAAATATAGATAATGGATATTAAATTAAAAGATTTTGAAGGGCCTTTGGACTTGCTCTTACACTTGGTTTCAAAGTATCAGATGGATATCTATGATGTACCGATTACAGAAGTTATTGAGCAGTATCTAGCCTACATATCAACCTTACAAGCCATGCGTTTAGAAGTGGCAGGTGAATATATGGTGATGGCTAGCCAACTGATGCTGATCAAAAGTCGTAAGCTCTTGCCAAAGGTTGCGGAAGTGTCTGATTTAGAGGATGACCTAGAGCAGGATCTTCTTTCTCAGATTGAAGAATACCGCAAGTTTAAACTTTTGGGAGAGCAGTTGGAAGTCAAACACCAAGAACGAGCTCAATATTACTCAAAAGCACCGACAGAGTTAATTTACGAAGATGCTGAACTTGTGCATGATAAGACCACGATCGATCTTTTCTTAGCCTTTTCAACTTTATTGACCAAGAAAAAGGAAGAATTCTCGAAAAACCATACAACCATTTTACGAGATGAGTATAAGATTGAGGATATGATGGTCATTGTTCGGGAAGCCTTGGTAGAAGGGCAACAATTATGCTTGCAGGATTTGTTTAAAGAAACCAAGGATTTGCAAGAGGTTATTACACTCTTTTTAGCGACTCTGGAGTTGATTAAAACCCAAGAAATTCTCTTGATTCAAAAAAAGAGTTTTGGAGATATCTATCTCATAAAAAAGAATGAGGAAAATCAAGTAGAGCAAAGTTAGACTTGATAGAGAGGAAGTATGAGTACTTTAGCAAAAATAGAAGCACTCCTGTTTGTGTCGGGTGAAGATGGGATTAGGGCTCGTCAGTTAGCAGAACTCTTATCGCTACCACCAACAGGGGTTCAGCAGAGTCTTGAAAAATTAGCCAAAAAGTATGAAAAAGACCAGGATTCTAGTCTGGCACTGATTGAGACAGGAGGTGCCTACAGATTGGTAACCAAGCCTCAATTTGCTGATATTTTAAAAGAATATTCTAAGGCGCCAATCAACCAGAGTCTATCTCGGGCTGCGCTTGAAACCTTGTCCATTATTGCTTATAAGCAACCTATCACACGTATAGAAATCGACGCTATTCGTGGGGTTAATTCAAGCGGAGCTCTAGCTAAGTTACAGGCCTTCGATTTGATACGAGAAGATGGGAAAAAAGAAGTTCTTGGTCGCCCTAATCTCTATGTAACTACGGATTATTTTCTAGATTACATGGGTATTAACCATTTGGAAGAATTGCCTGTGATTGATGAGCTTGAAATTCAAGCACAAGAAAGCCAATTATTTGGTGAAAGGATAGAAGAAGATGAGAATCAATAAATATATTGCCCACGCAGGAGTGGCCAGTAGGAGAAAAGCAGAGGAGTTGATCAAGCAAGGCTTGGTGACTGTTAACGGTCAGGTAGTACGTGAATTAGCGACAACCATTAAGTCTGGTGACAAGGTTGAGGTTGAGGGCCAACCCATCTATAACGAAGAAAAGGTTTACTATCTGCTCAATAAACCACGTGGAGTGATTTCCAGTGTAACAGATGATAAGGGACGTAAGACGGTTGTCGATCTTTTGCCGAATGTGAAAGAGCGTATCTACCCTGTAGGTCGTTTGGACTGGGATACATCAGGTGTCTTGATTTTGACCAATGATGGTGACTTTACCGATGAGATGATTCACCCACGTAATGAAATCGACAAGGTCTACGTGGCGCGTGTAAAAGGGATTGCTAACAAGGAAAACCTCCGCCCCTTAACTCGTGGTCTTGAGATTGATGGTAAGAAAACCAAGCCAGCGGTTTATGAGATTCTTAAAGTAGACCCAGTCAAGAATCGTTCCGTGGTGCAGTTGACCATTCATGAAGGACGTAACCACCAGGTTAAAAAGATGTTTGAAGCTGTGGGCCTCCAAGTGGATAAGTTATCACGGACACGTTTTGGGCACCTAGACTTGACAGGTCTCCGTCCAGGAGAATCCCGTCGTCTTAACAAAAAAGAAATCAGCCAACTACATACCATGGCTGTAACAACTAATAAATAATGAAACGAATTTTAATTGCGCCTGTGCGCTTTTACCAACGCTTTATATCCCCAGCATTCCCACCTTCTTGTAGATTTGAGCCTACTTGTTCAAACTACATGATTCAGGCTATTGAAAAGCATGGACTTAAGGGGGTTCTGATGGGATTGGCACGGATATTACGATGTCATCCTTGGTCTGAAATAGGTAAGGACCCCGTACCAGATCACTTTTCTTTAAAGAGAAATTCAAAATAAAAAGAATCACAGTCGTGATTCTTTTTTGGTGTAGATAGATCTATAGATTGATGATTTTCACTACACTTCTCCTATAAAAAGTGGTAAAATGGTTGAAAGAAAGAAGGGATAGAAATGACAACATTATTTTCTAAAATCAAAGAAGTAACAGAACTTTCTGCTATCTCAGGTCATGAAGCACCTGTACGCGCTTATCTTCGTGAGAAAATAACTCCTCACATGGATGAAGTGGTAACAGATGGCCTAGGTGGTATTTTTGGTATCAAACATTCAGAAGCAGTCGATGCACCTCGTGTCTTGGTAGCATCTCACATGGATGAAGTTGGTTTTATGGTAAGTGAAATAAAACCAGATGGAACCTTCCGAGTAGTTGAAATCGGTGGTTGGAACCCGATGGTTGTCAGCAGCCAACGATTTAAACTCTTTACGCGCCAAGGACGTGAAATTCCAGTCATCTCAGGTTCAGTACCTCCACATTTGACTCGTGGGACAGGCGGACCAACCATGCCAGCTATTTCAGATATCGTCTTTGATGGTGGTTTTGCGGATAAGGCTGAGGCTGAAAGTTTTGGTATCCGCCCAGGAGATACCATCGTTCCAGATAGTAGCGCAATCCTAACAGCTAACGAAAAAAATATTATCTCAAAAGCATGGGATAACCGTTACGGAGTTCTCATGGTTAGTGAATTGGCAGAAAACTTGTCAGGTCAAAAACTAGGCAATGAACTTTATCTTGGTGCCAATGTCCAAGAAGAAGTCGGACTTCGTGGTGCCCATACATCAACAACTAAATTTGATCCAGAAGTATTCCTTGCTGTAGATTGCTCACCAGCTGGTGATGTTTATGGTGGTCAAGGTAAGATTGGTGATGGAACCTTGATTCGTTTCTACGATCCAGGTCATTTGCTTCTCCCAGGTATGAAGGATTTCCTTTTGACAACTGCTGAAGAAGCTGGAATCAAGTATCAATACTACTGTGGAAAAGGTGGAACTGACGCAGGTGCAGCTCATCTGAAAAATGGTGGTGTCCCATCAACAACAATCGGTGTTTGTGCCCGTTATATCCACTCTCATCAAACACTTTATGCCATGGACGATTTCCTTGAAGCTCAAGCTTTCTTACAAGCCTTAGTTAAAAAATTGGATCGTTCTACAGTAGATTTAATCAAAAATTATTAAACAGAAATGACGGAGGTAATAGGGATGGAAGAACCAAACCTAGAAACCTTGATACGGGATCTTTACAATCATGCCCGTCAAAACCTGAGTGAAGATCTAGTGCTTGCACTTGTAGAGACTGCTAAGCAATTGCCAAGCACCAATGAGCGCTTGCTAGCAGTACGGCTATCGGGTCTGGTCACTATTGAACTTCTCAAGAATCCCAAGACCCCAGCGCCAGAGTTAGTCAATCTGGCCCGCTTTATCAAAAAGGAAGAAGCGAGATACAGGGGTGCAGCTGCATCTTCCTTTATGATTGGAGAGCTATTTAAAATGCTTTGATTCGAAAGAATCAAAGCATTTTTTTGTTTTAAATTTGTTCAGCCAAAACCTTTTCAGCAAGGTTCATAGCGTGGTCTGATACACGAGTGTAGTGTGAAATAATATCGATAAAGTTGACACCTGCTTGGGTAGAACATTCTCCGTTATTTAGACGTTTGATGTGAGTCTTACGAAGGACACGTTCCATGTTATTGATGTCTTCGTGTCGCTCGATAAGAGCTTGAGCTTTCTCGAGGTCGTTGTTTTCCACACTCTCAAGAGCATCTTTGACGAAATCACTAGTTTTAAGATAAATCTCTGCTAGTTCTTCTAAGGCAGCCTCAGAGAATTGAACATTCTTGCGTTGCAAGTAATCGTTAAGATTGAGCAGGGCTTCTGCGTGGTCTCCGATACGTTCCAAGTCTCGTGAAGAGTCAAGGATATTTGTTAAGACTTCACTCTCTTTTTGGCTCAAAGCTTCACCAGATAAACTAATGAGGTAACGAGTCAATTTTTCATCAATGGTATTGATAGCTTCTTCAGTCTTATGTCCCTTTTCTGCAACTTTTTCATTAGAGTTGATGATATAGTCATAAGAGAGGTCAAAGGCTTTCGCAGCATAATTACCTAGGTGTAGAAGTTCTTTTTTAGCATTTCCAAGAGCGATAGATGGAGCTTGTTTGATCAGTTGCTCATCAAGGTAAAGTGGCTCGTATTTGACAACCTCGTCTTCTCCAGGGATAAGTTTAGTTACCAAGAAAGCAAGAGCTCCGATGAATGGAAACTGAATGATTGTATTGGTAATGTTGAAGGTTCCGTGGGCGAAGGCAATGGTCATTTCTGGAGCTAGATTTAAGAAGCTCTCAAACCATTGGATTAAGCCTGTAAATGGAACGAGGAAGATAATACAGATAACAGTCCCGATAACGTTAAAGGCCACATGGGCTGCCGCCACACGTTTGGCTGCAATATTAGCACCCAAGGAAGCGATAATAGCAGTGATGGTTGTTCCAATGTTATCTCCAAAGAGAACTGGTAGTGCACCCTGAAGGTCAATCAGATTGCTAGCGTAGAGATTTTGTAGAATCCCGATGGTCGCTGAGGAGGCTTGAATCAGAAGGGTTAAACCTGTTCCGACAAGAACACCCAAGATTGGATTTTTACTAAGTTCTACCATGTAGTCTTTAAAGACTTGTAAATCCTTAAGGGGTTCCATAGCGCCACTCATAAGATTGAGGGCAAAGAAGATACCACCGACACCAAAGACAATTCGTCCGATGTTATTGATGGTTCTATTTTTGGTGAAGAAGAGACAGACTGCTCCGAGAAAGAGCATAGGTAATGCGTAGTCTCCCAATTTAAAACCAATGATAAAGGATGTGACGGTTGTTCCAATATTGGCACCCATGACAATCCCAATGGCCTGACGTAAAGTCAATAGTCCAGCGCTAACCAGACCAACTGTAATAACCGTAACACCTGAACTCGATTGAATCAGGGCAGTCATCCCAATTCCAACTAAAATTCCAAAGAAAGGATTGCTAGTATATTTGTCAATGTAAAATCGAAGACGATCTCCAGCTGCTTGTTGCAAACCGTCCCCCATGGTTTTGATACTATATAAGAATAGTCCCAGGCCACCTAAAAAGTGAAATGCAATTTCCTGCCAATTAATGGACATTTTATTTTCCCTCCGAAAACTAATCGCGGAATTTCTCCCATTCTATTTTAAAGGATTCTAAGCAATCTAACAAGTAGTAAACACATTTTTTTAGAAAAATATCATGAAAATGTAAAAAAAGTAATTGATTGTCTAATTTATATCATTTATTCACCCCTTTATAGATATTTTAGGATGACTGTTGACTCTACTTATAAATAGCGTAAAATAAAAATGAACAGTTCTGCTATTTTAAGGGCAGTTACTTTTTTAAAATAAAAATAAAGCGCTTACTTTTTTTGGAAGTGAAAGGAGAAAAAATGAAGAATCCATTTTTTGAGAAACGTTGCCGCTATAGTATTCGAAAATTATCAGTGGGTGCCTGCTCTTTGATGATTGGTTCGGTTTTATTTGCCAACCAAGCTCTAGCAGAAGAAGTTGCAATCCCAGCGAATGAAACAAGGACTACTGCTGTGGCTACAGAGCAAGCATCGCCTGCCACATCAGAGCAACCAACTACAGCTTCACCTGAGGTGTTAAAGCAGTTGGAAGAGACAGAAAACAAGGTTAGTGAACAACCTATTTCAGAAGAAAAACCAACCTTGGACCAATTGACTGCAGCTGATAAGGAAGTAGCTAGTCCGGTTGCTGAAGCGCCTAAGGCTGAAGAAGCACCTGTAGCTACAGAAAATAAGGCTGAAGAAGCACCTGTGGCTACAGAAAATAAGACTGAAGAGAAAGCAACTGTTTCAGATATTCCTAAGAAAGAAGAAAAAAGTCTTCGACCAAAAGAAATTAAATTTGACACTTGGGAAGATTTGTTGAAATGGGAACCGGGTGCCCGTGAAGACGACGCTATTAATCGTTCTTCAGTTGAATTGGCTAAACGTTACCGTGGGCATGTAGTCAACGAAAAAGCCAATAAGGATGCCAAGGTTGAAGCTCTTGCCAATACCAACTCTAAGGCTAAAGACCACGCTTCTGTAGGTGGTGAAGAGTTTAAAGCCTATGCTTTTGACTACTGGCAATACTTGAATTCAATGGTCTTCTGGGAAGGGCTCGTTCCAACTCCGGACGTGATTGATGCTGGTCACCGTAATGGTGTCCCTGTATTGGGTACACTCTTCTTCAACTGGTCTAATAGTATTGCAGACCAAGAAAAATTTGCCGAAGCCCTTAAACAAGACGAAGACGGAACTTTCCCTATCGCTCGTAAGTTGGTTGATTTGGCTAAATACTATGGATTTGATGGATATTTTATCAACCAAGAAACAACAGGAGATATCGTAACGCCTCTTGGTAAGAAAATGCGTGACTTCATGCTCTATACCAAGGAATATTCGGCTCAAGTCAATCATCCAGTGAAATATTCTTGGTATGATGCCATGACCTATGAATATGGTCGTTATCATGAAGATGGTTTGGGTGAATACAATTACCAATTCATGGAAAAAGAGGGAGACAAGGTTCCTGCGGATCACTTCTTTGCCAACTTTAACTGGACCAAAGAGAAAAATGACTACTCTGTAACTATGGCCAAATGGCTTGGACGTAGTCAGTACGATGTCTTTGCAGGTTTGGAATTGCAACAAGGTGGTTCCTACAAGACAAAAGTGAAATGGGATGCTCTCTTTGATGAAAATGGCAAACTTCGCTTGTCGCTTGGACTCTTTGCACCGGATACTATCACTAGTCTTGGTAAGACAGGCGAAGACTATCACAAGAATGAAAATATCTTCTTTACAGGTTACCAAGGAGATCCAACTGGTCAAAAACCAGATGACAAGGACTGGTACGGGATTGCTAACCTAGTAGCTGACCGTACACCAGCAGTAGGCCATACCTTTACAACATCCTTTAACACAGGACATGGTAAAAAATGGTTTGTAGACGGCAAAGTTTCTAAGGATTCTGAATGGAACTATCGTTCTGTATCAGGTATCTTGCCTACATGGCGCTGGTGGCAAACTTCATCAGGTGCTAAACTTCAAGCTGATTATGACTTTGAAGATGCCTACAATGGAGGGAATTCACTCAAATTTGCGGGTGATTTAGCTGAAAATACCAACCAAGATGTTCGCCTTTACTCTACAAAACTGGAAGTAACAGATAAAACAAAACTTCGTGTTGCTCATAAAGGTGGTAAGGGAAGCAAGGTCTATGTAGAGTTTGCGACTCAGAAAAATTATACCTATGGTGGCGAGAATGCTCGTAAAGAACTGACTCTATCTGACGATTGGACAAAAGATGAATTTGATTTGAGTGCCTTGGCAGGTCAGACTATTTACGGTATCAAACTCACTTTTGAAAATACTGCTGCCCTTAAGGGCTATCAATTTAACTTAGGTGAGTTGACTGTAACAGATAATCAAGTGGCTCCTCAAGCACCAACAGCTCTTAAAGTAGCTAAACAATCCCTTAAAAATGCCCAAGAAGCGGAAGCCATTGTCCAATTTACTGGAAATAAAGATGCTGATTTCTATGAAGTCTATGAAAAGGATGGCGATACTTGGCGCCTATTGACAGGCTCATCTGCAACTACGATCTATCTACCAAAAGTTAGCCGTTCAGCTAGTGCAACTGGTACTAGTCAAGAGTTGAAGGTTGTCGCAGTTGGGAAGAATGGCCTTCGTTCTGAAGCAGCAACTACAAACTTTGAGTGGGGAATGACTGTCCAAGATACAAGTCTTCCAAGACCATTAGCAGAAAATATCGTTCCAGGAGCGACTGTTATCGGAAGTACCTTCCCAGACACAGAAGGCGGCGAAGGTATCGAAGGTATGTTGAATGGAACTATCACTAGTCTATCTGACAAATGGTCTTCTGCTCAGTTGAGTGGTAGCGTTGATATCCGTTTGACACAACCACGCCGTGTCGTTAGATGGGTCATGGACCATGCTGGTGCGGGTGGAGAATCTGTCAACGATGGTTTGATGAATACTAAGGACTTTGAACTCTACTATAAGGATGAAGCTGGAGAATGGAAACTAGCCAAGGCTGTTCGTGGCAACAGAGCCCATGTTTCAGATATTACCCTTGATAGCCCAATTACAGCGCAAGACTGGCGTTTGCACGTTATTACATCTGACAATGGAACACCATGGAAAGCTATCCGCATCTACAACTGGAAGATGTATGAAACTCTTGATACGGAGAGCCAAAACATTCCTATGGCTAAAGTTGCAGCGCGTGTTCTGACGGACAATAAGATTCAACTTGGATTCTCAGAAGTTCCTGCTGGAGCAACCATTACAGTCTATGATAAGGCAGATTCACAAACTCCAATCGCTACCTTAAATACGGTAGTTGGAGGAGATTTGGCAACAGAACCATTGAGCTTTGAAAAACGTCCAAGCCTTCTTTACTATCGTACACAATTGCCAGGTAAAGAAATTAGTAATACTCTTGCTGTAACGATTCCTCAGGATGAAAGAAAGATTAAGGCTATCAGTCTAGAAGTAGCACCTAAAAAGGGAACTTATCAAGTTGGCGAGGAATTGAATCTCAAAGGTGGTCTTCTCCGTGTCAAATATGAGGGAGAAGAAGCAGATGAAGTCATCAACCTCAGTCATGCAGGTGTAGTTGTTAACGGCTATGATGCTCACCATCATGGTGAACAAGAGTTAACAGTAACCTATCTTGGTCTTCCAGTTGCAGGAAGCTTCAAGGTTCAAGTGACTGGTGAAGAAGCTGGTCCAAAAGAAGTCGCAGCCCTGTATATTAGTAAACAACCGAAGATTGATTACTTTGTAGGCGATGCTCTTGATTTATCAGAAGGACGCTTCAAGGTCTTGTATGACGATGAAACTGAGACAGAACATAGCTTTACAGACCAAGGAGTCGAAATTACAGGCTATGATCCTCAAAAGACAGGCCGTCAAAAACTTGAGTTGCACTATCAAGGACAAACTGTCGAATTTGATGTTCTAGTATCACCTAAGGCAGCCATTAACGACGAATATCTGAAACAAGAAATCACATCTGCTCAAGGACGCAAAGAAACAGTAGCTTATACATTTGCGGATGCAGCAAAACAAGCAGCTCTTGTTGAGAAGCTTGATGCAGCAAAAGCCATCTTAGAAAACCACGATGCTAGTCAAGAAGCAGTCAACCAAGCCTTGAATGACTTGAAACAAGCTGGTGCAGACTTGGATGGTGTACAGCTTTATCAAACAGCTAAGGAAGAGCTTGAAACTCTTCTAGGAAAAGTTCGTGAGAAAAATGCAGACGATCCAATCATCGCTCAAGCAGAAACTCTTATTGGATCAACAAATCCAACTCCAGCAGCCTTTGCGGACATGAAAGAAAAGCTGAATAAGAAACTAGCTCCTGCAGAAGAAAGCCACCATGTGGGTAGCTTAGAAGAAGGAGAAACTGCTCCAACAGTTGAAGCTCTACCTGAGCTAGTGGTTGAAACAGAAACTCAAGCCTTCGAACGCCAAGAACGTCCGTCAGGAGACCTCTTGTTGGGTGAACGTAGAATCGTTCAGGCAGGTGTAGAAGGTCAAACTCGTCGTCTGATTGAAGTTGATGCCAAAGGCAACCACACTCTTCTTGAGACAGAAGTAGTCAAGGAAGCAGTTGCAGAAATCACTGAAGTTGGTACCAAGGTAGAAAGTCGTGTTCTACCGCTAGACGGAGTCAAAGATTAGACTATCAGCAATCCAGCATTGGTGATTGAGGAAGACAAAGTCGCATACGGTCATGAAGAACGAGTAGATCCTAGTCTTCAAGCAGGAGAACGTCGAATCGTTCAGGCAGGTGTAGAAGGTCAAACTCGTCGTCTGATTGAAGTTGATGCCAGAGGCAACCACACTCTTCTTGAGACAGAAGTAGTCAAGGAAGCAGTTGCAGAAATCACTGAAGTTGGTACCAAGGTAGAAAGTCGTGTTCAACCGCTAGACGGAGTCAAAGATTTGACTATCAGCAATCCAGCATTGGTGATTGAGGAAGAAAAAGTTGCATACGGTCATGAAGAACGAGTAAATCCTAGTCTTCAAGCAGGAGAACGTAGAATCGTTCAGGCAGGTGTAGAAGGTCAGACTCATCGTCTGATTGAAGTAGATACAGAAGGCCACCGCACTCTTCTTGAGACAGAAGTCGTCAAGGAAGCAGTTGCAGACATCACTGAAGTTGGTACCAAGGTAGAAAGTCGAGTTCAACCGCTAGACGGAGTCAAAGAGTTGACTATCAGCAATCCAGCCTTGGTGATTGAGGAAGAAATAGTTGCATACGGTCATGAAGAACGAGTAAATCCTAGTCTTCAAGCAGGAGAACGTAGAATCGTTCAGGCAGGTGTAGAAGGTCAGACTCGTCGTCTGATTGAAGTAGATACAGAAGGCAACCGCACTCTTCTTGAGACAGAAGTAGTCAAGGAAGCAGTGGCTGAGATTACTGAAGTTGGTACCAAGGTAGAAAGCCGTGTTCAACCACTAGACGGAGTCAAAGATTTGACCATTAGCAATCCAGCATTAGTGGTTGAGGAAGAAAAGCTTGCATACGGTCATGAAGAACGAGTAAATCCTAGTCTTAAAGCAGGAGAACATCGCTTGGTTCAAGCAGGAGTTGAAGGACTTCGTCGAAATCTGGTAGAGGTTGACACTGAAGGCAACCGCAGTCTTAAGGGAACGGAGCTTATCAAAGAAACTGTTACTGAGATTGTTGAGATTGGGCCAAAAGTGGATGTCCAAGATGACAAACCTCTTGCACCTGCTCCAGTAGCACAAGCAGCTAAGCAGAAACCAGCACAAGCAGAAGCACAAGCTGAAAAACCTGAAGGAAAACAACTCCCAAGTACAGGTGAAGGAGTAGATGCAAATCTTCTGGCTCTTGGATTGGTTGGAGTTCTAGGTGGCTTTGGACTTCTCGCTCAAAAGAAAAAAGAAGAGTAAGTTGAACTTCTAAATTACTGTCTGACAAGATAATAGTATTAAAAGGCAAGAGCCATTTTTGGCTCCTGCCTTTTTGCATTCTTAGAATGTTTATGTTAAGATTTTTATTATTTCATAAGAATTGTTGTAGTGAGATATCTGCATGTTTTGCTTTGAAGATTGATTATGTATATTGAGTTGTAAAAGTTATTTATTGTTAATCCCATCAAGAATTGGTTTGGGAATAAGAAAGGAAAAAGAAGATGAAATTATTAAAAGTAGTCATTGCTGTAAACATTGTAGTAGTGAGCATTGGCTTAGTAGTATTTATAGGAGCGAGTATGTATGCTGTTACTACGATTAATTTGCTATCTAACTCAGTCTATTATGCACAACGGATGCCTCATAAGGAGGGAACAGAACCCGACTTAGTCATGTTGATTGAAAATATGGGTTCGATTTATACCCCGAAAATTGAGGGTATTCGCTATGATGATGATGGTAGAAATTTTATTGAAAATTCTATCGATTCAAGTGGTCATCCTACCAGTTTTAGTGAGTTTGATGGAGGTTATCACTACAGTGATAAAAACGATGTGTCCTATAAGTTTGATAAGAATTTTGAGCTTGAGTGGGCTCTCGACAAAGATTATAAAAAAATTGATACTACAATAATTGATGAAAAAAAGATAAAAGGAGAGATTCGAGAAACCGTTCAACCCGTACTTGATGTACAGAGTAAACCCCTCATCAATCTTCAGTGGTTGTTTAATATGAAGTATCAGGATAGGTTTAATTAGAGATGCAGATAGGTCTTCAAATTGAAATTAAACTGAACAAAAATGATTCAACCTTTAGCAGTAAGTTAACCTTTCTATGGCATTTTTTATTTCAATATAAAACTTTCAAAATAGATTTTAAAAAATTGAACAGTTTCTGAATAGTTAGTTAAGAAAAAATAAAGACACAACTTCAGACAATAGCTCTTCCTTTATAAATGAGCAGCATACCATAGATGAAGATAAAAACAGTGAGGTATTTCCTTAGAAAGTAAAGATTGAGTTTAATTTACTAGAGAGAGCCGTTTCAGGGAAAAGTTTAAGGTTTTGCTATCTCTTTTATTGATTTTGTGATATAATTATCATGTATTAAAAAAAGAAGGAGTCATATCTAATGGCAAAATTGACTGTTAAAGACGTTGACTTGAAAGGGAAAAAAGTTCTCGTTCGTGTTGACTTCAACGTACCTGTAAAAGATGGCGTGATTACTAATGATAACCGTATCACTGCAGCTCTTCCAACTATCAAGTACATCCTTGAACAAGGTGGACGTGCAATCCTCTTCTCTCACCTTGGACGTGTTAAAGAAGAAGCAGACAAAGAAGGTAAATCACTTGCTCCTGTAGCTGCTGACTTGGCTGCTAAATTGGGTCAAGAAGTTACATTCCTTCCAGGTGTTACTCGTGGTGCTGAATTGGAAGCAGCGATTAATGCTCTTGAAGATGGACAAGTTCTCTTGGTTGAAAACACTCGTTACGAAGATGTTGACGGCAAGAAAGAATCTAAAAACGATCCTGAACTTGGTAAATACTGGGCATCACTTGGAGATGGTATCTTCGTAAACGATGCATTCGGTACAGCTCACCGTGCACACGCATCTAACGTTGGTATCTCAGCAAACGTTGAAAAAGCTGTTGCTGGATTCCTTCTTGAAAACGAAATTGCCTACATCCAAGAAGCAGTTGAAGCTCCAGAACGTCCATTCGTGGCTATCCTTGGTGGTTCAAAAGTTTCAGACAAGATCGGTGTTATCGAAAACTTGCTTGAAAAAGCTGATAAAGTTCTTATCGGTGGTGGGATGACTTACACATTCTACAAAGCACAAGGTATCGAAATCGGTAACTCACTTGTAGAAGAAGACAAATTGGATGTTGCTAAAGCTCTTCTTGAAAAAGCAAACGGTAAATTGATCTTGCCAGTTGACTCAAAAGAAGCAAACGCATTTGCAGACTACACTGAAGTGAAAGACACTGAAGGTGAAGCAGTAGACCCAGGATTCCTTGGTTTGGATATCGGTCCTAAATCTATCGCTAAATTTGACGAAGCTTTGACTGGTGCTAAAACAGTTGTATGGAACGGACCAATGGGTGTATTTGAAAACCCTGACTTCCAAGCTGGTACAATCGGTGTAATGGACGCTATCGTGAAACAACCAGGCGTTAAATCAATCATCGGTGGTGGTGATTCAGCTGCCGCAGCTATCAACCTTGGTCGTGCAGACAAGTTCTCATGGATCTCTACTGGAGGTGGAGCTTCAATGGAACTTCTTGAAGGTAAAGTTCTTCCAGGACTTGCAGCTTTGACTGAAAAATAAGAATATAAAAAAGGAGGCTGGGACACAAGTCCTAGCCTCTCAAGTGTCTTTGGATTTTCGAGCAGGACGCAGTGGTTGAGTGGTCAAAGCACTGCTTTGAGGTGGCGGATAGAACTTGCGAAGCAAGTATCCTAAGTCTTTGTTCGCTTTTTAAGCTTCAAAGATGCCCTATGTTGACGGAAACTATGTTTCCTTTATCTGCAACCTTCAACAGTCTCCCAGACTGTTGAAGCTGTGCGGAGGTGGGACGACGAAATCGAATTCGAACGATTACCGATTTCTGTCCCACTCTCTTTTTTGCGCTCTTTTAAAGTTTGAGAGTAGCGAGGGATAATTGGACAGAATCCAAAAAAAACAGTAAAATAGAGGAATACCAATCTAAATGAAATTTGAGTAATAATCGTGAAAAAAAGAGACAATCATACAAAAACAGCTATTTGCGGTATTATCAATGTCACCCCGGATTCTTTCTCTGATGGGGGCCAATTTTTTGCTATTGAAGAAGCCTTAAAACAAGCTCGAAAATTGATTGCTGAAGGTGCTACTATTTTAGATATTGGTGGAGAATCCACTCGACCTGGAAGTAGCTATGTTGAGATTGAAGAGGAAATCCAACGTGTGGTTCCAGTCATTAAGGCTATCCGTCAAGAAAGTGATGTTCTGATTTCGGTCGACACATGGAAAAGTCAAGTTGCAGAAGCAGCTCTAAAGTCTGGGGCCCATATAGTCAATGACATTACAGGTCTCATGGGAGATGAGAAGATGGCGGAAGTGGTTGCCAAGGCTGGAGCTCAGGTGGTCATCATGTTTAATCCAGTCATGGCACGCCCTCAACACCCTAGTTCACTTATCTTCCCTCATTTTGGCTTTGGAGAGCCTTTTACAAAGGAAGACTTAGATGAGTTTGAAAAACTACCAGTAGAAGAACTGATGACAGCTTTCTTTGACCGTGCTCTAGTAAGAGCGAAAAAAGCAGGAATTTCGAAAGAAAAGATCATGCTGGATCCTGGGATCGGCTTTGGCTTGACCAAAAAGGAAAATCTCATACTTCTACGTGACCTTGATAAATTACACGAGATGGGCTATCCTATCTTTTTAGGAGTCTCTCGCAAGCGCTTTGTCATCAATATTCTGGAAGAAAATGGTTTTGAAGTAAACTCAGAAACTGAAGCTGGTTTCCGCAATCGTGATACGGCTTCAGCTCATGTAACTAGTATCGCTACTAGACAGGGTGTAGAAGTGCTGCGTGTACACGATGTAGCCAGCCACAAGATGGCAGTTGAAATCGCATCAGCCATCCGTCTGGCAGATGATGCGGAAAATTTAAACTTGAAACAGTATAAATAAGATGAATAAAAACGAAACGAAACAGTGGATAGCTAACTATCGGACAGACCAACCGCATTTTGGTTTGGAGAGGATGGTGAAGCTATTAGCCTTACGTGGCAATCCCCATCTGAAACTCAAGGTTATCCATATCGGAGGAACCAATGGTAAGGGGTCTACTATAGCCTTTTTGAAGAATATGTTGGAAAAGATGGGGCTAAGAGTTGGAGTCTTTAGCTCACCCTATCTGATTCATTATACCGATCAGATTGCCATTAATGAGGAATCTATCCCAGAAGCAAGATTAGAGACCTTGATGGTAAACTATCGCTCACTACTTGAGGGGGAGCATGCTCATGATTTGCGAGGGACGACAGAGTTTGAGATTATCACTGCTATAGCCTATGACTATTTTGCTTCTGAGCAAGTCGATGTGGCCATTATGGAAGTAGGTATGGGCGGACTTTTGGATAGTACCAATGTTTGTCAGCCTATCTTAACAGGTATTACGACCATTGGGTTGGACCATGTAGCTCTACTAGGGGATAGCTTGGAAGCTATCGCGGAGCAGAAGGCTGGAATTATCAAACAAGGAGTTCCCCTGGCAACAGGAAATATTGTCCCAGAAGCCTTAGCAGTTATCAACCAAATCGCGAAAGCAAAAGAGGCTCCTAGGCTTGTTTATGGGGAAGATTATCAGGTTCGTCATCAAGAAAGCGTGGTAGCGGGTGAAATCTTTGATTATAGCAGTCCTGTCAGACAAGGTCGCTTTCAAACAGGTCTGCTTGGTTTGCACCAGATAGAAAATGCGGGGATGGCGCTTGCTCTCCTAGACACTTATTGCCAGGAGACTGGGCGGGAATCAGCAAGTAATGACTTGGTTGCTCAAGCTTTGAAAGAAACTAGATGGCCAGGGCGTTTGGAGGTCGTGTCTAGTAACCCCTTGCTGTTTTTGGATGGGGCCCACAATCCTCATGCTATCAAGGCTTTATTAGCTACCTTGGAAGAACGATTTGCTGATTATCACAAGGAAATACTTTTTACATGTATCAAAACCAAGGCCTTGGAGGATATGTTAGACTTGTTAGGAACTTTGCCAGATACTGAGCTGACATTGACTCACTTTGATGACGGTCGAGCGACAGACGAAGAAGTACTAAAAAAAGTAGCTTATTCTAGAAATCTAAACTATCAAAGTTGGAAGGAATTTCTAGATCAAAAAATGACAGAAAATGAAGAGAAAAAAACAGTTAGGATTATCACGGGCTCATTATACTTTTTAGCCCAAGTGAGAGCCTATCTAATGGAGAGGAAAAATTAGAGAATGGATACACAAAAGATTGAAACGGCTGTAAAAATGATTATCGAGGCTGTTGGTGAGGACGCTAACCGCGAGGGCTTGCAGGAGACACCTGCTCGTGTAGCCCGTATGTATCAAGAGATTTTTTCAGGACTTGGTCAAACTGCGGAGGAGCATTTGTCAAAATCCTTTGAAATTATTGATGACAATATGGTAGTAGAAAAGGATATCTTTTTCCATACCATGTGTGAACATCACTTCTTGCCATTTTATGGAAAAGCTCATATCGCCTACATTCCAGATGGACGTGTGGCAGGTTTGTCGAAGCTAGCTCGTACTGTGGAAGTTTATGCTAAAAAGCCACAGATTCAAGAGCGCTTGAATATCGAAGTAGCAGATGCTTTGATGGAATATCTAGGTGCCAAAGGTGCTTTCGTTGTTATTGAAGCAGAGCATATGTGTATGAGCATGCGTGGTGTTCGAAAACCAGGAACTGCAACCTTGACAACAGTAGCTCGTGGAGTGTTTGAAACGGATAAAGATCTTCGAGATCAAGCCTACCGTCTCATGGGGTTATAAAAATCGATTCAAACGATTTTTTCTAGAAAGGACTAGTTATGGATCAATTGCGCATTAAGGATTTGGAAATTTTTGCCTATCATGGTCTTTTCCCGAGTGAGAAGGAACTGGGTCAAAAATTTATCATTGATGCAAGCTTATCCTATGATATGACCAAGGCTGCTACGGACTTAGATTTGAAAGCTTCTGTCCATTATGGCGAGCTCTGTCAGCAATGGACGACTTGGTTTCAGGAAACCACTGAAGACTTGATTGAAACAGTTGCCTACAAACTAGTAGAGCGCACTTTTGAAACCTATCCAATAGTTCAAGAAATTAAACTGGAACTCAAAAAACCATGGGCGCCTATTCATCTACCACTAGACACCTGTTCAGTAACCATCCATCGCCGCAAACAAAGAGCCTTTATTGCTCTAGGTAGCAATATGGGGGATAAGACGGCTAATCTCGAACTAGCCCTTGACAAGATGCGTACTCGTGGGATTCGTATTCTCAAACAGTCTAGCGTAATTACGACTGAGCCTTGGGGCGGTGTAGAACAAGATAGTTTTGCCAATCAGGTGGTTGAAGTCGAAACTTGGCTGCCGGCTCCAATTTTATTAGAAAACTTATTAGCTATTGAGTCTGAAATGGGACGGGTCAGAGAAGTGCATTGGGGACCTCGTTTGATTGATTTGGACTTGCTTTTTATGGAGGATCAGGTCATTTATAACGATAATCTCATCTTGCCGCATCCTTATCTTGCTGAGCGACTCTTTGTCTTAGAGTCGCTGCAGGAAATTGCACCTCATTTCATCCATCCAGTCCTAGGACAACCGATTCGTCACTTATATAGTCAATTGGAGAAAGAAAATGGCCAAGGTTTCTGAAACTTATAGTAAATGGAGAAGTCTAGGGGAGGGAGCGCTAGCTATTATCCTTGGTCTTCTCCTGATTTGTTTTGGGCAGTTGGTACCGAGGTTAGGTTACCAGTTATTAATGGGCTATTTTTCTTTGTCTGCCGTTTGGCATTTATTGACACGATGGTTTCAAGAAAAGTCCCGGAGAGAAAATATATTTGTAACTCTAGCCAAGCTCTTTCTTGCAGTCATCCTATTTGATTCAGTCATCTTGCAGGACATCGCTCTCTATCTCTTGGTTATTATCATTGGAAGTTATCAGCTTTTTACAGGCCTAATCAGTCTGATTACCTGGTTTCTATACCGAAAAAATCATATTCATCCGAGGATTAATTACTTATTTGATGCTTTATGGATGATGGGATTTGGTCTCTATAGTATTTCCCCTTTTCATGATGCGACAAATTTTGAATTACTCTTACTTGGTTTTTACTTGATTATGTTAGGGGCAAGTAGTCTCAGAGATGGTTTCTTTTTTGAAAAAGGGAGAAGCAATCCTAAGCTCAAGCGTAGAATGAGAATGACCCTGCCTATATTCGTGACTGCTTTGATTCCCATCAGCACCTTACGACGATGGAATGAAAGGTTATCTAGTCATCAGGTAGAAGAAAATGAAGTGCATTCGGAAAGAAAAAATGAAAAATCAGCTGATTTAGAAATTTTCATCCATACATCAGAATCATCCTTCTTCTTGGCCATGGGTCATGTAGATATCTGCTATCAAGGTCAGGTTATTTCCTACGGCTCTTATGACCCACATTCAGAGCGCTTGTTTGGTACAATTGGCGACGGGGTTTTATTTAAGGCCAATCGTGAAAAATATATTGAACTTTGTAAGAGAGAAAGCCAGAAAACCCTATTCGCCTATGGTTTAAGCCTGTCTGAACAACAGAAAAAAGCCATCGAAGAACGATTGAGAGAGATAGAAGGCCTCTTGATACCTTGGGAGCCAAGTTCACAACTACTGAAAAGAAGGGAAGGAGAGGTCAAACATACCTACTCTTATCAGCTGAAACACGAGGCTGATGCAACCCTTTATAAGTTCACATCATCTAAATTTAAAACCTACTTTGTTCTCAGTACAAACTGTGTTCTATTGGCTGACTCTATTGTTGGAGAGGCTGGAACAGATATCCTTAGTCCCCAAGGTTTTATCGTTCCTGGGACTTATCAGGACTATCTTGATTTAGAATTTAAAAAACCAGGTGGTATCGTGGTCAGTCGTTCTATTTATTAAAAAAAGAAAACTCTAGTCAGAAGACTAGAGTTTTTAAAATAGGTCATTTTCTTCAGGTAGGAGGATGGTTTCCTTACCGTCCATATCCATAACAAGTACTTTCGGTGGGTACAATGGGTCAAAGGGATGATTAAAATCGAAGTCAATCGTAGTCGGTAGGTGCTCACTTGAAAAACGGAAGGTGATGGAGCCGTTACTGTTTAAGAGCTGAAATTCCAACTCATCTTCTAATTCAAAAACATGCTTTAAGAAATGATCAATAATGTACCAAATTGAGTCAATCACATCGTCTGGAAGATTTGTTACCACACCAAAGCTGGCACAACGTCTATGAGAATCCGTAAAAGCCATCCATGCCTCCTACTTAATTTTTTATTATCATACTGCAAACTGGCCTAAAAATCAAGAAAAGTAAACTAATTTACAAAAATATGATTATCGGTGAAATTTTTTCAAAGAAAGTTCAATTAATCCTTGAAAATGCTTACAATTAGTGGTAAACTAGTAGTGGTGTAAACATGAAAACAAAATTTTCAACATTAGAAAGGAAACGGTATGAACACAGATGATACAGTAACAATTTATGACGTTGCCCGAGAAGCAGGAGTTTCAATGGCAACTGTCAGTCGTGTAGTCAATGGCAACAAGAATGTCAAAGAAAACACTCGTAAGAAAGTTCTAGAGGTGATTGATCGCCTAGACTATCGTCCAAATGCAGTAGCTCGTGGCTTGGCAAGCAAACGAACAACAACTGTTGGGGTTGTCATTCCAGATATCACTAACACGTATTTTGCTGCGCTAGCAAAAGGGATTGATGATATTGCAGAGATGTACAAATATAACATCGTCCTTGCCAATAGTGATGAGGATGATGAAAAAGAAGTGGCAGTAGTGAATACACTCTTTTCAAAACAAGTTGATGGTATTATCTTTATGGGCTATCACTTAACAGAGAAAATTCGCTCAGAGTTTTCACGTTCACGTACCCCTGTAGTTCTTGCAGGAACAGTGGATGTAGAACACCAGCTTCCAAGTGTTAATATTGACTATAAGAATGCTACTGCGGATGCTGTTCGCCATTTGTTGAAGCGTAACAAAAAAATTGCCTTTGTGAGTGGTCCATTGGTAGATGATATTAACGGTAAAATTCGCTTGGTTGGCTACAAAGAAGCTTTGAAAGCCGCAGGAGTCAACTATAGTGAAGGACTTGTATTTGAATCTAAATATCGCTATGATGATGGTTATGCTTTGGCAGAGCGCTTAGTTTCTTCAAAAGCAACTGCAGCGATTGTGACTGGTGATGAATTGGCAGCTGGTCTCTTGAACGGCTTGGCTGATCATGGAGTTTCAGTCCCAGAAGACTTTGAAATCATTACGAGTGATGATTCTCAAATCGCACGCTTTACTCGACCAAGCCTTACAACTATCGCACAACCCCTGTATGATTTAGGTGCGATTAGTATGCGTATGTTGACTAAAATTATGCATAAGGAAGAATTGGAGGAACGTGAAGTCCTTCTCCCTCACGGTTTGACAGAACGCAAATCAACTCGCAAAAAGTAATGAAAAACCAGGAATCTAGCTGATTTCCTGGTTTTTTATTATCCTTCCATATATGTTTGGAGTTGTTCGCCCTTAAGTCCAGCATTGATTGCGATAAGAAGCTTCAGTCGTGCTTTTTGAGCGTTTAGTTCTTTAACAAAATATACACCATCATTCTGAAGACAAACACCACCGCCTTCGTAGGCGTAAACAGGTTCTGCAATCCCATTGAAACAACGTGAGACTAGTGCAATAGGAAGTCCTGCTTGACTGAGAGACTTTAATTTTTCAGCTGTTTCCTTTGGTACATTTCCAGCGCCAAAAGCCTGAATAATTAATCCATCTAGTTGGTCAACAGGAAGTAAATCGAGAAGTTCATCGGTCATGCCCGCATAAACAGGGATAATAGGGACCAACCCTTGAATGCTCTCAAGGTCAAAACGAACACGAGGTTCTGCTGTTTTGAAGTATAGAATTTCCTGCTTCATAATGAGCCCGAGTGGTCCATGAGTTGGTGTTTGAAAGGTACTAACGTTAGTAGTATGCGTCTTTGTGACATATTTGGCGGCGTGAATTTCATCGTTCATAACGACCAAGACACCCTTATCTGCAGCCTTGTCATCACTCGCAACGCGTAAGGCGCTAAGATAGTTGTAGACACCATCACTTCCCAGTTCATTGGAAGATCTCATGGCACCTGTCAGGACGATAGGCATATGAGGTACCTCCATGGTGTCGAGGAAATAAGCCGTTTCTTCTAGTGTATCTGTCCCATGTGTAATGACAACACCATCATAGGACGATGCCTCTTGTTTAATCTTTTTGTAGAGGGCTAACATATGCTTAGGCTTGATATGGGGACTAGGTAAATTTAAAAAATCCAAGGAATGGACTTCGATACCTTCGAGAGGATTAGAGATATGATTCATAGGGTTATCAGCACTAGTCCTTACAGCTCCAGATTCATCTGCCTGCATGGAGATAGTGCCACCAGTATGTAAAACAAGGATTTTCTTAGTCATGATTCACTCACTTTTTCTGAAATGTGGTATAATCATTGTATCATAAAAGAAAGGAATGAGATAGAATGGAAGTCAAAGCTGTGTTTTTTGATATTGATGGAACGCTTGTAAATGACAGTAAGAGTGTTTTGAAGTCCACTAAGGAAGCTATCAAGATTGTGAAAGAACAAGGGGTGCTTGTTGGGGTGGCAACAGGGCGAGGACCTTTTTTTGTTAAGGATTTGATGGATGATTTGGATCTGGATTTTGCAGTGACCTACAATGGCCAATATATCTTTAACAAAGATCGAGTTCTTTTTGCTAGCCCTATTGATAAGAGAAGCCTCAGACAAATCATCTCTTATGCTAAGAAAAATCGAAAAGAGATTGCCATGGGAACGAGACAAGACGTTGTCGGTTCTCGGATTATGTCCTTTGGACTCAGCCCTCTTTCACAGCTAGTTAGTCGATTTGTACCTAAATTTTTGACTCGTACTGTTAGTCATTCCTTTAATCGTATGGTCAGTAAGGCCCTTCCTCAGAAGGAAGATGATTTGTTGGACTTAATCAATCAGCCGATCTATCAGGTGCTTATGTTGATGACGCCTGAGGAGACAAACCATGCTGCTGAAGTATTAAATCATTTGAAATTTACCAGAAGTAATCCATTCGCGGCCGATATTATCAATCAAGGAAATTCTAAGTTAGAGGGTATCCGTCGTGTCGGGAAAGAGTATGGTTTTGATCTCAACCAAGTCATGGCTTTTGGAGACTCGGATAATGACTTGGAAATGTTGGCTGGTGTTGGGATGTCTGTTGCCATGGGAAATGGTAGTAGCAGCGTAAAAGAAGTTGCCAAGCATATTACTGCCAGCAACCAAAACGATGGGATTCACAAGGCTTTGGAATATTTTGGAGTTTTGTCTTCTGAAAAAGTCTTTGTCAGTCGTGACTATCATTTTAACAAGGTTAAAACCTTCCATCATATGATGGACGAGCGAACTCAAGAAGAACCAATAGCTTGGGATTTGCAAGGGGCAACTTATCGCGCCGGCTTTAAGATTGAAGAGTTAGTTGAATTTGTCCGTGCTGCAAGCAATTCTGAAGAGGAATTTCAACAAGCTGTACAAGATTTGCACCAGGCGCTTGATGTATCAGCAGATAAAGTTTCTCAAAAAATACCGGCTGAAAGTACTTTGGTTGGACAAGTCGATGCCTTGATTGACACCCTCTATTTTACATATGGTAGTTTTGTACTGATGGGAGTGGACCCAGAGCGGATATTCGAGATTGTCCATCAGGCAAACATGGGTAAAATATTCCCAGATGGCAAGGCACAGTTTGATCCTGTTACTCACAAGATACTTAAGCCAGAAGGCTGGGAGGAGAAGTATGCTCCAGAACCAGCTATCAAGAAGGAACTTGAGCGTCAGATTAGAGCTTATGAACGTCATAAAGAAAGAAAAAATAAACAATAAAAAGGAGCGCATTGGCTCCTTTTTTTAGTCTAATTATAAAGTTTTATCCTTGTCTCGGACGACGAGAAGGTCAACGCTTGTATGGCGAAGGATATACTCAGATGAAGATCCGACAAGTAAACGTTCGAAGGCGTTAAGCCCTGTTGCTCCAACCAAAATCAAATCAACGTGTTCTTGGTCAGGGATTGTTTTAGCCAAAAGAGTTTTAGGATTTCCCATTTCGATGACAACTTTAATATCTGTAAGACCAGCGTCTCTAGCACGCTTTTCATATTCTGCCATCAAATCTTGGGCCTCAACTTGTAACTCTTCGTAAACTTCTGCATCGAATGTTGAAATGCTTTGAAGAGCACGAGTATCGATTACATGCGCAATGGTTAATTTAGCCTGGTTACGTAATGCTGACTGAACTCCTTTGATAAAAGCCAAATCAGCTTCTTTAGAACCGTCGACTGCTACCATGATGTTTTCGTAACGTTGTGTCATAGCAAAAACCTCCTCATTTCTTATCACCTTCATTGTAATCCTTTTCACTAAAAAAGTAAAGTAAAAAATGATAGCAAACAAGATGCTTTTGACTTTGGTTTTGAGAGTGTTATAATTAAAGGAGAGAAGGCAAGAGGGGATCATATGACAAAAATTGCGGTACTTTCAGATATCCATGGAAATACAAGAGCACTAGAAGCTGTTTTAGCAGATGCAGAGAAGGCAGGCGCTGAGGAATATTGGCTTTTGGGAGATATTCTCATGCCTGGGACAGGACGAAAAAATATTCTCAGACGATTAGAGGGCTTGCCGATTACGATTCGAGTTCTGGGAAATTGGGAAGAGAGTTTATGGCGAGCAGCTCATCGAAAATTAGATACAAGTAGACCTAGCCATCGCTACCTCTTGCGCCAATGCCAGTATATTATGGAAGAAATTAGTCTAGATGAGATTGAAGCTCTACAGGCATTTCCTATGCACACACACCGCCAGTTTGGAAATCTGAAGGTAGGGATAAGTCATCATTTGCCGGATAAAAATTGGGGAAGAGAACTGATCCATCTTGGCAAGCAGGAGGATTTTGACCGTTTGGTAACCAATCCTGACTGTGATATTGCGATTTATGGGCATATTCACCAGCAATTTCTTCGCTATGGGAGTCAGGGACAACTCATTTTAAATCCAGGCTCAATTGGGCAACCCTTCTTTTTATCAGCAAGTCTACGTGAGGATTTGCGGGCGCAATATATGATTTTGGATTTTGATGACAAAGGCTTGAAGGATATAGATTTTCGTCGTGTTAATTATGATGTTGAGTCAGAATTACAATTGGCTAGAGATTTGAAATTGCCCTACTATGAGGTGTACTATGAAAGCTTAGTCAATGGAATTCACCATACCCATAATCAGGACTTGTTGCACGAAATCGCTCAGAGTCAAGGACATGATGTTGAATTGGACGACTGGCTTAGTCGTAACTCTTGACATTACAACTCTAGGAGATATAATAAATATAAGAGAAGAATGAGCTTTGTTGATAATAAAGGAGGACTGCATGCAAATTTCAAGCCGATTTACCATTGCGACACATATGTTGGTAATCATTGCCCTAAAAGGGAAGGAAAGCAAGGTGACTAGTGATTTTCTAGCTAGTAGTGTTGGAGTCAATCCTGTTATTATCCGAAAAACTTTGTCCCAACTGAAAAAAGCAGAATTGATTTCCGTCGCGCGTGGAACCGGAGGGGCAGAGATTATCAAAAATCTTGAGGATATTAGTCTTTTAGATATTTATCAAGCGGTGGAATGCCTTGGAAAGACTGGACAACTCTTTAGTTTCCATGATAATCCTAATCCTGACTGTCCAGTAGGAGCTAACATCCATGGGGTTTTAGTTGAAAAGTTAGATAAAATTCAAGAAGCCATGGAAGAAGAATTAAGCCAAACAAGTCTTGCTCAAGTGGTGGCAGATGCAGAAGCAAGGATTTAAAGTTAAGAGGAATTTAGTTCCTCTTTTTATTTTTGCTAATTATGATGAAATGTAATTAGATAAAGGAGAAGAAGATGTATCTTGTTATAGGGATTGTATCAGCCTTTATCCGTGAATTTGTAGCTCTGTGCGTGAAATTGAAGTGGCTTTGTATGTTCTTCTACGGATTATTATTCCTAGCTCTTCTTTTATCCTATAAGGGAATACTTTGGTCATAAAAGTCTCTATTTTAACTCGCTCATGTAAAAAAGCAAGAATTTTTAATTCTTGCTTTTTTATTAATTATTTGTGACGTGCTGTTTTATTGAAGTCTATAGCCTTATTTTTCCTCTTTTTTCTTTAGGAAGCTTCCAAGTCCAAGAAGGGACAGAATGCTGAATCCAGCAAGAGCAAGAGGTGATTTGTTTTCAGTTCCTGTGTTTGGAAGGACTTTTTGAGAAAGAGCCTCTACAACAGTTTCTTGAGTTTCAGGATTTACAGCTAGGTTTTGGGCCTGATTTTGTTCTACTTTCAAGCTAGAAAGATCAAATTCTGGCTTTTCTTCAACAGCTGGAGCGACAATGGCACCACCTTGAGACAAGCGGAGAACGACAGCAGTGAGAGCGTTCAATTGCAAGCCTTTTTCAGTCCATTCGAGACCTTGCGGGTTGGCAATTCCTACTGGTCCTGCTTGGTTTTCATCAGCCAAGACTTCGGCCTTTCTCAAGTGGGCAAAGTCTCTTCCTAGAGTGAATTCACGTTCTTTATCGTCTGCATTGACAAAGACAGCGTAGATATCTCCATTTGGAGCAGTAATTTGGTAGCCGATGACCACGTCTTCTTTTTCAACACCATTTTGTCCTGGGACAGTAATGAGGCGGACACGCTCCTTGATATCTTGTAGACTCTTGAGTCGGAAGGCATCTGTAGATTGACGAAGGGCAATCAAACCTTTCATGTAGTCACGACTCTTGACATTTTCAGGATATGCTTTTTTATCTGTTGCCTTAGTCCAGTCAAACTTGTTGACAGCATCGCTAGAGTCATAAGAGTCATGGATGAAGTATGGATAGACAAATGGATTGCCGTCTTTATCACGCAACAAGTGGGACTTGTTTGGAACCTTATCCTCTGAAACAGGAGTTTTGTAGGCTGGGTCCAAGAATTGTTTGGTACGTCCGTATTCCTGACCAGAGTGGATAAATGGTGTTCCTTGTGCTGTTAAGACCATGAGGTTTCCAAGTCGCAAACGACGATGGATTTCCGCATAGTTTTCGGCCTTACTTGGGTCTTTTTTGATAGATTGGGCAATGATGTCAAAGAGGGTCAAGTTATCGTGGGCTGCGATATACTGAATAACATCTCCTGGGTTGTCCGCTTCAAAGTTGGTTGGTTGAGCAATGAGATTTTTAAAAATGGTATTGACATCACGTTTTCCACCTGTGATAAAGGCAGGCTGGCCTTCGTTTGGATAGCCAGACTTGAGGTTGTTGCGGATGTCGTCTGAAAAGACAGCGACAGTATCTGTTTTCTTCATCCAATCTTGGTCAGCAGGTTGTACAGGCGTATTTTCATCACCAGTGTAGGTTCTCCAGCCTTCACCTAGCATGATAAGGTTTGGATTGAGGGCGCGTGCAGCCTTGTAAGCTTCTTCGATTGAAGCTGCATCATGATCTCCCATCATATCGAAACGGAAACCATCCACTTTGTAGGTGTCAACCAGATACTTGATAGAATCTACCAAGACACGTTTAGACATGTAGTGGGTTGTTCCTAAACGACCACCACCAAAGCTAGTACGTGGCGAACCATCAGCATCCATGAAGTGATAGTAGTTTGGCTCAATATCCTCAAAAATGTCAACATTAGCAGTATGGTTGTAGACCACATCCAAGATAGCTCCCATGCCACGTTTATGGATCTCGTTGATGAGGTTTTTAAATTCTGCGATACGTTTTTCTGGGTCCTTAGGATTACTTGAGTACATACCAGTCAATGAGAAGTAGTTTTGAGGGTCATATCCCCAGTTGTAGTTACTGTTGCTTGAAGCATAGGCAGACAAACGTTCTTGGTTTTTCAATTCATTAACATAATAGTAAGACAAGACTGGGAGGAGCTGGATATGAGTCACGCCCAAGTCTTTGAGGTAGTCTAGTTTTTCGATAAAGGCTTCAAAGGTACCAAATGGTTTAGTCAAATCTTTTGCGATGGCAGGATCTGAAGTGAAGTCGCGAACATGTGCCTCATAGATAACGGCATCTTCACGCGATTTGAAGTTGCGAATCTTACCATAAGTCAAGTCTTGTGGACCTAGTTTTGCTGGGTCCACAAAGGCAGCTTTAGCAACTTTATGAGCAGGGTCTTTTTTTGCTAGATCACTGTTCCAAGCCGCTAATGATTTGGCATAAGGGTCAAGAACGAGAACGGTTTTACCTTGGCGCTCGATCTGGTAGTGGTAGTAATAGCCAGTATAGTTGCTGATACCGAGTCCAGAATTTGCATCCAGGGTTTGTTTCCAGGTTCCTTTTTCTCCCTTTTCAAGAGCGACTGTTCCGACAACTTTTTCAGGATCTTTCTTGTCGTAGACGACAACTGAAACCTTATCGGCACTTGGAGACCAAAGAGTGAGGTCAACACGTTTACCATCGTTTTTTAGATGAGCACCGAGTGGACCGTCATAACTGTAGGTCTCATCTTTGAGACGCCAGCTAGAACGAGTTGTAAAGCGGTCTGAATTGTAGCTGACAGTGTACGGGTGTTGAGTGTCAGAGAAGTCGCCGATATAGGTCACTTTCTTACCAGCTTCATCTAGTTCAATATCTGATATAGTAACCTTGTTTCCTTGGTGGTCCGTAATACTTGAACGTTTGATGATATCCTCTTTCTTGGCTCCAACTAGTGTAGAGAAACTACTTTCGATACGAGATTTTGCCACATGTTGGGCGCCAGTCATACGAATATCGTGCACGTAATAAGGGTTGGTGTAGATCGTTTCATCATCATCCTTGAGGAAAATTTGACTGTGATTTTTTAGATCAGTGAATTTATAATCTTCTTTTCTGATTTTCACATCATCGCCTTTCTTGCTTTCGTCTAGTAGTAAAAATCCAAATTCTCTAGCGGCTTCATTGAGCGGAATATCGATGTAGCGTCCGTGTTTTCCTGTTGCGGTAAAGTCTGTACCGTCAGGCCATTCTCCATTACTTGGGTTTTTGACATCACCCCAGTACCAGAGTGATTTTTTGTCGTAATTTCCATCGGTGCGGAAATAGTTGACACGAACAGTTCCAGCTGGTTGAGGTTGATAGTTGTATACTTTGTAGCTTTCATCTAGCCAGGCTTCATTCATCTTTGGAGAGAGGCGCTCTACCGAACGGTCTCCAGTAAGGTTATCACCTTTGCTATTATTGATGAGGAAGCTGATTTTCTTGGCTTGTTCGTTTTTGAGTTTGACATCTAGGTAATAGCCATAGTCGTCTTGTTTGGCATCTTTGAAGGACTGGGCTCCATTTGGCCAATTTTCAGATGGTTTTTCGACATCGTCCCAGGTCCAAAGTCCTTGAGAATCCTTAGTTTCTTCTGGGAGTTTTTTTACATGGATGCGGAAGTAGTTGTCTGCGATTGGAGTTTCAGAATTAGTTTCTACTTTTGTTTTTTCATCTGAAACTGGACTTGCAGCTACTTCAGTTTTTTTATCCTCTGAAGTTGTGGCTGGCTCGTCTTTCTTTTCTACTTTATCACTAGAAGGATTGGTTGTAGCACCCTCAGCTTTAGCATCTTCAGTAGTTAAAGCTACTTCAGATTCTTTGGCCTTTTCTTCAGTTTTAAGGGAATCGTTTTCATTGTTTTGGCCAGAAACAGGACTTGGAGTTGGCATAGAATCTGATTCTACAGGGTTAACAGTAACAGCGCTTACATTTTCTCTAGTGCTTGATAAGTTCTCATCTGCAGCAACATGAGGAGTTGCAAGAGCAAGTAGGATAAAGCTCGCTCCGATAAGGACTGATCCTGTTCCGTTTTTCAAAGAACGGATACTATAAACCATTTTTTTCTCGCGTTGAGGGAATATGTTTTTCATCAATAGTCTCCTATAAATTTATTTTAAAATTAGTATAACACGGGGTAAAAAATTATGCAAGCGTTTTCTTAGATGTTTGTTTTATGGCAACAAGAAACTCTCCTTATTTTTTAAGGAGAGTTTCTATAATAGAAATAGTTGGAAAGAAGTAGACAGAAAAGCTTGATGACTGAAGAAAAAATGAAGTAGAATTATTTCAGCGCTTGTTCTAAGAAGTGATTATCTTATCGCCGATGTGAGAAATAGTTGAGAAGGTTTATCAAGGAAAAGATCGTCGGAACTATAAAGTATTTGGGTCTGAATGTCTGAGAAGCCATGATTTTTAAGAGTCTCCTCAAGTTCCGAAATAATAAAACCATGGTTTTCTGCATCTGGTACGGTATAATCAGCGATAAATAGTTGTCCTCCGAGAGTCAAATGTTCTTTGAACATAGCTAGACTGGAATCAAGATGAGGCATGTGATGAAGAACACGACTAACGATAATGAGATCGAATCTTTGCTCTAATGGCTTAAGCACTAAGTCTTGTTGAATCAAGTGTAGATTTTCAAGTTTTTGGTTTTCAACCTTGATACGAGCTTGATCCAGCATTTTTTCTGCGATGTCAACCAAGGTCACTGACTTGGCTTGTTTGGCTAGAGGAAGAGCGATAAGTCCAGTTCCTCCTCCAAAATCTAGGATTGATTTGGTGGATAGCTCAGAGACTTGTTGCTTGATCTCTGCATTTACAAGGTCTGCTAGAAATTGGTTTTTGGGAGAATCGAAAGATTCTGCTCGATGATTAAAATGATGTTCCATGTCAATAGTGTAGCATAAAGAGAGGATGTTTTAAAATGTTGGCTACGTCTTGTTGGAAAGGGATAGAGTTATCGACTGGTGTTTAGCTTCTTTTTTAAGCTTGATAAGGACCAGAGTTTTTTGGGATTTTGATTGAAAGAGTTAAGGAAATAAAGAGGAGAAAAACTTGAAATCATGTTATAATAAAACGATAGAATCGTTAGAAAGAGTGGATGAATTTTGATTATTCCTACTTATAATTGGCAATTTGCACCTCAAGTTGAGGATGCGGATTTTACAAAAATCGCCAAGAAAGCTGGGCTAGGGCCTGAAGCTGCTCGTTTATTATTTAGCCGTGGTATTAAGGCTGAAGATAGTTTGACTCGTTTTTTGGCACCAAGTCTAGATGATTTACATGATCCCTATCTTCTCCACGATATGGACAAGGCAGTGAATCGTATTCGTCGTGCTATAGAGCAGGGTGAATTTATTCTCGTTTATGGAGACTACGATGCAGATGGGATGACATCAGCTTCTATCCTTAAAGAAACATTAGAACAATTAGGAGCCGAGTGTTTAGTCTATCTTCCTAATCGTTTTACAGATGGTTATGGTCCTAATGCCAGTGTCTACAAGTACTTCATTGAGCAACAAGGGATATCCTTGATTGTAACCGTAGATAATGGAGTTGCAGGCCATGAGGCTATTGACTTGGCCCAGTCTATGGGAGTAGATGTTATTGTAACGGATCACCATTCTCTACCAGAAGTCTTACCAGATGCTCATGCAATCGTCCATCCGGAGCATCCTGAATCAGACTATCCTTTTAAACATTTGGCAGGCTGTGGAGTGGCTTTTAAACTAGCTTGTGCCCTCTTGGAGGAAGTGCAGGTTGAGTTGCTTGATTTGGTTTCTATTGGGACCATTGCAGATATGGTAAGCTTGACAGATGAAAATCGAATCATGGTTCAATATGGTCTAGAAGTTTTGCGCAATACCCAGAGACTAGGCCTCCAAGAACTATTTGAAATTGCAGGGATTTCTAGTAGTGACCTTACAGAAGAAACTGTTGGTTTTCAGTTAGCACCACGATTAAATGCCCTAGGACGCTTGGATGATCCTAATCCTGCTATTGAGTTACTAACTGGCTTTGATGATGAAGAGGTACGTGAGATTGCCCTCATGATTCAAGATAAAAATGAGGAACGTAAGGAAATCGTTCAAGCCATTTATGAAGAAGCTAAAAGCTTGGTAGACCCTAACAAAAGTGTTCAAGTTTTGGCCAAGGAAGGTTGGAACCCAGGAGTTCTTGGGATTGTAGCTGGTCGCTTGTTGGAAGAATTAGGGCAGACAGTTATTGTTCTGAATATTGAAGATGGCCGTGCCAAGGGGAGTGCTCGAAGTATTGAAGCAGTCGATATCTTTGAAGCCTTGAATCCGCATCGGGAACTTTTTATCGCCTTTGGTGGGCATGCAGGCGCTGCAGGTATGACACTTGAAGTGGAACAGCTAGACGCCTTATCAGAAATTTTAGAAACCTATGTAAAAGACAAAGGGATAGATGCCAAGGGCAAGAATACATTATATCTAGATGAAGAATTAGATTTGGAAAGCCTAAGTTTAGAGACGGTTAAAAGCTTTGAACGATTAGCTCCTTTTGGGATGGATAACCAAAAACCTGTTTTTTATATTCGAGATTTTCAAGTTGAAAATGCTCGTTCTATGGGAGCGGGAGATAGTCATCTAAAATTGAAGATTTCCAAAGGCACCGAGAGCTTTGAGGTAGTAGCTTTTGGTCAAGGATCAAAGGCTACAGAGTTTTCTCAGGTAAAACAACTGGAATTGGCAGTTACACTTTCTGTTAACCAATGGAATGGGCAAACAACCCTCCAGTTGATGATGGTAGATGCCCGTGTGGATGGTGTTCAACTTTTTAACATCCGTAGTAAGAGTGTAGAGCTACCAGCGGGAGTGCCTGTCCTAGATTTTACCAGTGATTTACCAGAAATGCTTTCTAGCCCAGCAATCGTTGTAAAAAATATTCCCGAGAATCTCAGTCTTCTCAAACAAGTGTTGCAAGAACAGGATTTCTCTGCTATTTACTTTAAAAATGATATCGCTAAAGCATACTATTTGACAGGTTATGGTACAAGAGAGCAATTTGCTAAGCTCTATAAGACTATTTACCAGTTTCCAGAATTCGATATTCGTTATAAGCTCAAGGACTTATCAACCTATCTCAAAATTGAGCAAATCTTACTAGTTAAGATGATTCAGATTTTTGAAGAACTTGGTTTTGTTACAATTGAGAATGGTGTAATGAAAGTAAATAAAGATGCTGCAAAGCGGGACATCGCTGAAAGTCAGATTTATCAAAATCTCAAACAAACTGTTAAAGATCAAGAAATGATGGCACTAGGTACGGTGCAGGAAATCTATGACTTTTTAATGGAAAAATAGAAGAAAAGAAGCTGAGATAATCTATCTCAGTTTTTGTTGTCTCTTATAATTTTTAAATTATTTGTTCTTTAGAATGTTATGTAGTAAAAGTATACATATTTGTAACATGACTACAACATAATTCTAAAACAACTGACATGTAAATCAGGTATGATTCTCTTTGTAAACAACAAATAAGAAATGATAAACAAAATAAAGGGAGAAATTTATTATGAAAAAAACAGTTGCTAAACTGACTCTTGGTTTGACGTCCACCGCTATTTTAGCGTCTGTAGGTGCTCAAACTGTTAGCGCATCTTCTTACGTTGTCCAAGACGGAGATTCATTTTTTGGTATTGCTACTGCAAATGGCATGGATCCTTATGAGTTGGCAGCAAATAACGGGAAAAGCATTTTTGATATGATCCACCCAGGGGATGTGTTAGAAGTAAGCGGTCCAGCTCAGGCTACTTATTCATACGGTGCTCCGGCTTCTGAGGCGACTAGTACTTTGAATCCTGCTTCAGATGATGATGTTGTCGTGAATACTCCGACAGACTATGGGAACTCATATCCTGTTGGTCAGTGTACATGGGGCGTAAAAGAATTGGCTCCTTGGGCTAGCAACTGGTGGGGAAATGCTAATACTTGGGCCATTTATGCTAGTGCTCAAGGTTATCGTGTAGGAGATGTTCCAGTAGTAGGTGCAATCGCCGTTTGGGACGGTGGTGAATATGGACACGTTGCTTATGTGACAGATGTACAAAATGAGAATTCTATCCAGGTATTGGAAGCAAACTACAGACGTCAAAAACAAATTGCTAACTATCGTGGTTTCTTTAATCCACATGAATTTTTAGGTAAAGTTACTTACATTTATCCAAACTAAAGATGATTAAAAAGATTTAGAGCTTCTAAATCTTTTTTTATTTGTGAGTAAGCTCCTTATTACGATTTTTTGCCGAGTAGCTGTTTGTGAAGTAAGGCCCTAGGTCCTATAGCGGACAGAGATTTCGCAAAGAGAAAACAAAGCAAAGCGATTCGGTTATCAGTGGTGAATGTTCTCTAGTTGAAATCCTATCTTCATTTTGAAAATTAGTAAAAAAATGGTATAATGAGAGGAAAAGATTCGGGTAAAAGTATATTGGACTTTTTAAAAAAGAGAGTTGTGAAGACTCTACAAACACGTTATAGTAATACTTCGGAGGGAAAATGACCAATATTAAATTAACAACTTTGGGCGGTGTTCGTGAAAACGGGAAAAATATGTACATCGCAGAAATTAACGATTCTATCTTTGTTTTAGATGCAGGTTTAAAATATCCTGAAAATGAGCAGTTGGGTGTCGATGTCGTTATTCCAAATATGGAATATCTGTTTGAAAATAGCGACCGTATTGCAGGTGTCTTTTTAACGCACGGACATGCGGATGCGATTGGAGCTCTTCCTTATCTTTTGTCAGAAGTGAAAGTTCCTGTTTTTGGTTCAGAGTTGACAATTGAGCTTGCTAAGCTTTTTGTTAAAGGAAATGATAGTGCTAAAGAATTCGATGATTTCCATGTTATTGATGAAAATACAGAAATCGACTTTGGTGGTACGGAGGTTTCCTTCTTCCGCACAACTCACTCTATCCCAGAGAGTCTGGGTGTCGTTTTGAAAACATCTGAAGGAAGTATCGTTTATACAGGGGACTTCAAATTTGACCAAACGGCTAGCGAATCATATGCGACTGACTTTGGTCGTTTAGCAGAAATTGGTCGCGAAGGAGTTTTAGCCCTTCTAAGCGACTCAGCAAACGCAGACAGTAATATTCAAGTGGCCAGTGAAAGTGAAGTTGGCGATGAAATTACGCAAACCATTTCTGATTGGGATGGACGTATCATTGTAGCTGCTGTTGCAAGTAACCTTTCTCGTATTCAACAGGTCTTTGACGCTGCTGCAGATACAGGTCGCCGCGTTGTTTTGACAGGATTCGATATTGAAAATATCGTTCGTACAGCCATTCGCTTGAAGAAATTGTCACTAGCAAATGAAAGTCTCTTGATCAAACCAAAAGACATGTCTCGTTTTGAGGATCATGAATTGATTATCCTAGAAACTGGTCGTATGGGTGAACCGATTAATGGACTCCGCAAAATGTCAATCGGTCGTCACCGCTATGTTGAAATCAAAGATGGGGACTTGGTTTATATCGTTACAACACCATCAATCGCAAAAGAAGCTGTCATGGCACGGGTAGAAAATATGGTCTACCAAGCGGGTGGTATCGTTAAACCGATTACTCAAAACTTGCGTGTATCAGGACATGGAAATGCGCGTGATTTGCAATTGATGATCAACCTCTTGCAACCTAAGTATCTTTTCCCTATCCAAGGAGAATACCGTGAGTTGGACGCTCATGCCAAGGCTGCTATGGCTGTTGGGTTGTTGCCAGAACGTATCTTTATTCCTAAAAAAGGAACTACCATGTCTTATGAGCATGGGGACTTTGTTCCATCTGGTGCCGTTACTGCAGGTGATGTCTTGATTGACGGAAATGCCATTGGGGATGTTGGAAATGTTGTTCTTCGTGACCGCAAGGTCTTGTCAGAAGATGGTATTTTCATCGTGGCTATCACTGTTAACCGTCGTGAAAAGAAAATCATTGCTAAAGCTCGAGTGCATACACGTGGCTTTGTCTATCTCAAGAAGAGTCGAGATATTCTGCGCGAAAGTACAGAGTTGGTGAACCAAACAGTTGAAGACTATCTCCAAGGGGAGGACTTTGACTGGGCTGATCTTAAAGGTAAGGTTCGTGACAATTTGGCTAAATTCCTTTTTGAACAAACGAAACGTCGTCCAGCCATTTTACCAGTAGTCATGGAAGCAAAATAAGGATTAAATAGCAAGAGAAAGTCGAGTTTCGGCTTTTTCTTATCTCAAACGAATAAGGAGCAAGTTATGGCAGTAATGAAGATTGAGTATTACTCAGAAGTTTTAGGTATGGAGTGGGGAGTAAATGTTCTCTACCCCGATGCGTCTCGAGTTGAGGAGCCAGATTCAACAGATATCCCTGTTCTTTATCTCCTTCACGGGATGTCAGGAAATCATAATAGCTGGCTCAAGCGAACCAATGTGGAGCGCTTGCTACGTGGGACCAATCTGATTGTTGTCATGCCTAACACAAGTAACGGCTGGTATACAGATACTCAGTATGGCTATAACTATTACACAGCTCTAGCAGAAGAATTGCCTAAGGTGCTCAAACGCTTCTTCCCCAATATGACCAACGAGCGAGATAAAACCTTCATTGCTGGTTTATCAATGGGCGGCTACGGTTCCTTTAAGTTAGCACTGTCAACTGACCGTTTCTCCCATGCCGCTAGCTTTTCTGGAGCACTTAGCTTCGAGGAGTTTTCTCCTGAGAGTCAAGATTTAGGAACGCGTGCTTACTGGCGAGGTGTTTTTGGCAAAGTTAATGATTGGGTGAATAGCCCTTACTCGCTTGAGACCCTTGCCAAAAAGTCAGACAAGGAGACTAAACTCTGGGTTTGGTGTGGCGAACAAGATTATCTCTATTCTGCCAATAATCTAGCAGTTAAAAATCTTAAGAAACTTGGTTTCGATGTGACCTATAGCCATAGTGCAGGAACCCATGAGTGGTATTATTGGGAAAAGCAATTGGAACGTTTTTTGACTACATTGCCAATCGATTTTGTTTTGGAAGAACGCTTGTCTTAATTTTAGCTTTCTTTCAGTTTGTTTTAGTAGAATTAAGAATCTATCTTTAGAATGGGAATCCATGGCTTAAAGATGGGTTCTTATTTTTTTAGAAAGGTGGGCAATTATGGGCTGGATTATTCGTGTGTTATGTCGATTTTTACTAGGGATTTTTCGCATTTTTTGGCGCCTTATATGGACGCTTATCTTCTTCATTCTCATCACTTTTGGGATCCTCTGGTATGTGACAGGTGATTTACCTGCTACTTTAAATCAAGTTAGCAAAGTGGTCCAAGTCGGCCAAGCAGGTTGGCAACAATGGCAAGAAACTGGCACGTTGCAAGGTTTGTCTCAGACAGATCATCATCAAGATTCAGGAGCAAAATGGTCAAAGGCGCAAGCAACTATCTATATTGATTCTCAAATGGATGCCACTTTCCAAAAGGCCTACCTTGAAGCTATTGCCAACTGGAACCAGACTGGTGCTTTTAATTTTGAGCTTGTAACCGAACCGGACCAGGCCGATATTTTCGCTACTGAAATGAATGATGGTTCGACAGCTGTAGCAGGTGAGGCGGAGAGTCAGACAAATCTCCTAACCAAACAATTAATTTCAGTGACCGTTCGCTTGAATCATTATTATCTATCCAATCCAAACTATGGTTATAGCTATGATCGTATCATGCATACAGCAGAGCATGAACTAGGTCATGCGATTGGTTTGGAACACACCAATGAAGTTTCGGTTATGCAACCAGCAGGCTCCTATTATGGAATACAATCTCAAGATGTAAAAGAAGTTCAAGAACTGTATGATTCTGGGGAATAAGTGATTTTCTAAGGGAACTGGAGCTCTCTGATTTAAGCAATACAGGGGGCTTTTTGCTATAATGGAATTATGAATAACTTGATTAAATCAAAACTGGAGCTCTTGCCGACTAGCCCTGGTTGTTACATTCACAAAGATAAAAACGGCACTATCATTTATGTAGGAAAGGCTAAAAATCTGCGCAATCGGGTGCGGTCCTACTTCCGTGGGAGCCATGATACCAAGACAGAAGCCTTGGTGTCTGAGATTGTGGATTTTGAATTTATTGTTACGGAGTCTAATATAGAGGCCCTTCTTTTAGAGATTAATCTCATCAAGGAAAACAAGCCTAAGTACAATATTATGCTCAAGGATGATAAGTCCTATCCTTTCATCAAAATCACAAATGAGCGCTATCCTCGCTTGATTATCACCCGCCAGGTCAAAAAAGACGGAGGTCTCTACTTTGGTCCTTATCCGGACGTTGGTGCGGCCAATGAAATCAAACGGCTATTGGATCGGATTTTCCCATTTCGCAAGTGTACCAATCCACCATCAAAGGTTTGTTTTTATTACCATATAGGGCAGTGCATGGCTCATACGGTTTGTCGAAAGGATGAAGCCTATTTCAAGGCTATGGCGCAAGAAGTCTCTGATTTTCTCAAGGGCCAGGATGATAAAATCATTGATGAACTCAAGAGTAAGATGGCTGTGGCAGCCCAAAGTATGGAATTTGAACGTGCAGCGGAATACCGTGATTTGATTCAGGCCATTGGCACCCTTCGGACTAAGCAACGAGTCATGGCAAAAGATCTTCAAAATCGTGATGTCTTTGGTTACTACGTGGATAAGGGTTGGATGTGTGTTCAGGTTTTCTTTGTCCGTCAAGGTAAACTGATTGAACGCGATGTCAATCTCTTCCCTTACTACAACGATCCAGACGAGGATTTCTTGACATATGTGGGACAGTTTTACCAGGAGAAATCTCACTTGGTACCTAATGAAATTTTGATACCTCAGGATATTGATGAAGAAGCCGTTAAGGCTTTGGTAGATACCAAGGTTCTTAAGCCCCAACGTGGTGAGAAGAAGCAACTGGTTAATCTAGCCATTAAAAACGCGCGTGTTAGTCTAGAGCAGAAGTTTAATCTGTTAGAAAAATCAGTTGAAAAGACTCAAGGAGCTATTGAAAATCTTGGGCGACTTCTACAAATTCCAACCCCAGTCCGTATCGAGTCTTTTGATAACTCTAATATTATGGGGACTAGTCCAGTCTCTGCTATGGTTGTTTTTGTTAACGGGAAACCAAGCAAGAAAGATTACCGCAAGTATAAAATCAAGACTGTGGTCGGACCAGATGACTATGCAAGTATGCGAGAGGTTATTCGTAGACGTTATGGACGGGTCCAGCGTGACGGTTTGACACCGCCAGATCTAATCGTCATCGATGGTGGTCAGGGACAGGTTAACATTGCTAAGCAAGTTATCCAAGACGAGTTAGGCTTAGATATTCCGATCGCAGGACTTCAAAAGAATGACAAGCACCAAACCCATGAATTACTTTTTGGAGATCCGCTTGAGGTGGTAGAGTTGTCTCGCAATTCTCAGGAATTTTTCCTCTTGCAACGCATTCAGGATGAGGTACACCGCTTTGCCATTACCTTCCACCGTCAACTCCGTTCGAAAAATTCCTTCTCTTCTCAATTGGATGGAATTGAAGGCTTAGGTCCCAAACGCAAGCAGAATTTGATGAAATATTTCAAATCTCTGACAAAAATCAAGGAAGCTAGCGTGGAAGAGATTGTTGCAGTTGGGGTACCAAGAACAGTAGCAGAGGCAGTTCATCAACACTTAAATCTAGAAGTAGACTCAGCGCTAGCTCAAGTAGCTGAGAAACCTCTTGAATACAAGGAATAAAGTAGTAATGGAATGTTTTGGCTTTAGTGGGTGCAAGCTAGTCGGATTTGTGGTAAAATAGATAAGATATGACAAAAGAATTTCATCATGTAACGGTCATGCTCCATGAGACCATTGATATGCTAGATGTAAAACCTGATGGTATTTACGTTGATGCGACCTTGGGAGGAGCAGGACACAGCGAGTATTTATTAAGTAAGTTAAGCGAGAAAGGGCATCTCTATGCCTTTGACCAAGACCAGAATGCCATTGATAATGCGCAAAAACGTTTGGCTCCCTATATTGAAAAGGGAATGGTCACCTTCATCAAGGATAATTTCCGTCATTTGAAGAATCGCTTACATGACATAGGTGTGACTGAAATTGATGGAATTTGTTATGATTTAGGTGTGTCAAGCCCGCAGTTGGATCAGCGTGAACGTGGTTTTTCCTATAAGAAGGATGCACCACTGGATATGCGCATGAATCAGGAAGCTAGTTTGACCGCTTATGAAGTCGTTAATCACTACGACTACCATGATTTGGTAAGAATCTTTTTCAAATATGGAGAGGACAAGTTTTCCAAACAGATTGCTCGAAAAATTGAACAGGCGCGTGAACAGAAACCGATCGAGACAACAACCGAATTGGCAGAGATTATTAAATCTGCCAAACCGGCAAAGGAGCTCAAGAAAAAAGGCCACCCAGCCAAACAAATTTTCCAAGCTATCCGTATAGAGGTCAATGATGAACTGGGTGCTGCAGATGAATCAATCCAGCAAGCTATGGATATGCTGGCTCTAGATAGCAGAATATCAGTGATTACCTTCCATTCGCTGGAGGACCGCTTGACCAAACAGTTATTTAAGGAAGCTTCCACAGTTGAAGTTCCTAAAGGTTTGCCTTTCATCCCAGACGATCTCAAGCCCAAAATGGAATTGGTATCTCGGAAACCGATTTTACCAAGCAAGGAAGAATTGGAAGCCAATAATCGTTCCCACTCGGCCAAGCTTCGAGTGGCAAGAAAAATTCACAAGTAAGAGGAAATAATGGCAGAAAACAGAGGAACAACGAGCCAATTGCTACAAGCTCGTATAAAAAAATTTTCACGTGTTGAAAAGGCCTTTTACTTTTCAATTGCCATCACAGCACTTGTCTTAGCAATCAGTGTAGTCTATATGCAGACTCAACTTTTGCAGGTTCAGAGTGATTTGACAACAGTCAATTCACAAATTGAGGAAAAAAAGACAGAGCTGGATGATGCGAAACAAGAAGTTAATGAATTGATCCGATCAGAACGTTTGACCGGAATTGCAGACTCACAAGACTTGCAATTAAATAATGAAAATATCCGATCGGCGGAGTAGTAAATGAAAAACTGGAAAGAACGAATCATACGCTTTGCCATTAAAAATCGCAAATCTCCAACAGAAAACCGCAGACTAGTGGGAAAGAATTTGAGCCTTCTGGCCGTCTTTCTCTTTGCTGTTTTTTTGGTTAACTTTGCGGTAATTATTGGTACAGGCTCAAAATTTGGTGTTGACCTAGTTAAGGAAGCAAGCAGGGTTCACCAAACAACTCGGACAGTTCCTGCAAAACGAGGAACTATCTATGACCGTAATGGTACACCAATCGCTGAGGATGCAACATCCTACAACATTTTTGCGATTATCGATAAGGAATATAAATCTGCAAATGGGAAAATTCTTTATGTAGAAGAGTCTCAGTATAGCAAGGTTGCAGAAATCTTCCATAAATATCTAGATATGGATGAATCCTACGTCAAGGAACAACTTTCTCAACCTAATCTTAAGCAAGTTTCCTTCGGTGTAAAGGGAAATGGTATTACCTATGCCAATATGATGTCCATTAAAAAGGATTTGGAAACAGCTAAGGTTGAGGGAGTTGATTTTACAACTAGCCCAAATCGAAGCTATCCTAATGGTAAATTTGCTTCATCTTTCATCGGACTAGCGCAGTTGCATGAAAATGAAGATGGTTCAAAGAGTCTCATTGGGACATCTGGTGTCGAGAGTTCCTTGAATAGCTTGTTAGCGGGAACAGATGGTATCATTACCTATGAAAAAGACCGCTTAGGAAATATTGTTCCAGGAACGGAGCAAGTTACCCGACAGACTGTAAACGGGAAAGACGTCTATACGACCCTATCTAGTCCTTTACAATCTTTCATGGAAAGTCAAATGGATGCCTTCCAAGAAAAAGTCAAGGGTAAATATATGACTGCGACCTTGGTTAGTGCTAAAACGGGAGAGATTCTCGCTACAACTCAAAGACCAACCTTTGATGCTGATACCAAAGAAGGGATTACAGAGGACTTTGTCTGGCGTGATATCCTTTACCAAAGTAACTATGAACCAGGTTCAACCATGAAGGTGATTACTTTAGCTTCAGCAATTGACAATAATACCTTCCCTGGAGGAGAATATTTCAACAGTAGCGAATTGAAGGTGGCTGATGCCACTATCAAGGACTGGGACGTTAACGAAGGTTTGACAAGCGGTGGAATGATGACCTTCTCGCAAGGTTTTGCTCACTCTAGTAATGTCGGTATGACCTTGCTCGAACAAAAAATGGGGGATACCACTTGGTTGGATTACCTCAGTCGTTTCAAATTTGGAGTGCCGACTCGTTTTGGTATGAGTGATGAGTATGCTGGGCAATTACCTGAGGACAATATCGTTAATATTGCCATGAGTTCCTTCGGTCAAGGTATTTCCGTTACACAAACTCAGATGCTTCGTGCCTTTACTGCGATAGCTAATGATGGGATTATGTTGGAGCCTAAGTTTATCAGTGCGCTCTATGATCCAAATGATCAAACGGTTCGTAAATCACAAAAAGAAGTCGTGGGAAATCCGGTCTCTAAAGAAGCAGCTAGCTTGACTCGGGATCACATGGTTATGGTTGGTACGGATCCTACCTATGGTACGATGTACAACCACAGTACAGGTAAGGGAACAGTCAATGTTCCTGGCTATAATGTAGCCTTGAAATCAGGGACTGCTCAGATTGCAGATGAGAAAAATGGAGGATACTTAGTTGGGGAAACCAATCATATCTTTTCTGTAGTAACCATGCATCCTTCTGAAAATCCTGATTTTATTCTCTATGTGACAGTTCAACAACCTCAGCATTATTCTGGGATTCAGTTGGGTGAGTTCGCTAACCCTATCTTGGAGCGTGCTTCTGCGATGAAAGAATCTCTCAATCTTCAATCAACTGCTAAAAGTCTGGATCAGGTTACAACTACGACTAACTATGCTATGCCTTCAACAAAAGACTATAGCCCTGGAGATTTGGCAGAAGAACTACGACGTAACCTTGTTCAACCAATCGTTATCGGTTCAGGAACGAAAATCAAAGAAAGTTCAGCGGCAGAAGGAACCAATTTAGACGCAAATGAGCAGATCATACTCCTTTCTGATAAGGTAGAAGAAATGCCTGATTTGTACGGATGGTCTAAGAAGAATGTCGAAACTTTTGCAAAATGGCTGGATATCGAAGTTGAATTTGAAGGTACAGGAGAAACTGTAAAAAAACAAAGTGTTCGTACCAATACAGCTTTAAAAAATATACAGAAAATAAAAATAACTTTAGGAGATTAGAATGCTAGTTTCTATCTTTCCTGGAATCCTTACTTTTGTTCTTACAGTGGTAGGAATTCCAGCTTTTATCCGTTTTTACCGTAAAGCACAGATTACTGGTCAACAGATGCATGAGGATGTTAAACAGCACCAAGCAAAAGCTGGGACGCCGACAATGGGAGGAATTGTCTTCCTCGTAACAAGCGTTTTAGTTAGTTTAGTTCTTGCACTTTTAACTAATCAACTAACCAACAATGTTGGAATGATCCTCTTTATTCTCGTTTTGTATGGTTTGGTTGGCTTCTTAGATGATTTCCTCAAGGTTTTTCGTAAAATCAATGAAGGGCTCAATCCTAAACAAAAGCTCTTGCTTCAATTAGTAGGAGGAGTTATCTTCTATCTCTTTTATGAAAGAGGAGGGGATGTCTTAAATGTATTTGGTTATCCATTGCACTTAGGCGTTCTTTACATTTTCTTTGCTCTCTTCTGGTTAGTTGGTTTTTCAAATGCTGTTAACTTGACTGACGGAATCGATGGCTTGGCAAGTATCTCAGTAGTGATTAGTCTGTCTGCCTATGGAGTCATTGCTTATGTACAAAACCAGTTGGATATTCTCCTAGTGATTCTTGCCATGATTGGTGGTCTTCTTGGTTTCTTTGTCTTTAACCATAAGCCTGCTAAAGTTTTCATGGGAGATGTCGGAAGTCTTGCTCTTGGAGGAATGTTGGCCGCTATTTCTATGGCGTTGCACCAAGAATGGACGCTACTCCTGATTGGGATAGTGTATGTTTTTGAAACAACATCTGTCATGATGCAAGTTGCATACTTTAAGTTGACTGGAGGAAAACGTATCTTCCGGATGACGCCAGTTCACCACCATTTTGAGTTGGGTGGGTTTTCTGGTAAAGGCCAAGCCTGGAGTGAGTGGAAGGTCGATTTCTTCTTCTGGGGAGTTGGCTTGATTGCTAGTCTCGTCACCTTGGCTTTCATGTATTTATTCTAAAATAGAATATCGAATTGGAAAAGAGAAGGGTTTATTCCCTTCTCTTTTTAGTTCTTATTTTCTTCATTTGACGAATCCTTTTCTCAAAAAAGTAAAATTATGATAAAATGGAAAAAAAGAAAGATGAAATGATGAGTTATTTTAAAAAGTATACATTTGATAAATCTAAGTTTAAGTTAGGGATGCGCACCTTTAAAACAGGAATCGCTGTTTTTTTGGTCCTCATGATTTTTGGTTTTTTTGGATGGAAGGGACTTCAGATTGGAGCTCTTACAGCCGTTTTTAGCTTGAGAGAAGACTTTGATAAGAGCGTCCACTTTGGGACATCACGTATTTTAGGGAATAGTATCGGTGGTTTTTATGCGCTGATTTTCTTTCTCTTGAACAACTTTTTCCATGGAGCCTTTTGGGTAACTCTCCTTGTGGTTCCGATATGTACCATGTTAACCATCATGACAAATGTTGCCATGAACAATAAGTCGGGAGTCATTGGGGGAGTTGCAGCTATGCTGATTATTACCCTATCAATTCCGAGCGGAGAGACTGTTTTGTACGTGTTTGCTCGAGTTTTTGAGACTTTTATGGGAGTTTTTGTAGCAATTCTAGTAAATTATGATATTGATCGCTTGCGGAGTCTCATACAGAAAAAATAAAATAATGTCACAAGATATGACATTAACAATTGACGATTGATTTTTTTTAGACTATAATAGACAGAAAGAAGAGGAAGTGCACATGAAGGAAAAAGAATTTCGTCGCAATATGGCAGTTTTCCCCATTGGTAGTGTTATGAAGCTGACCGATCTTTCGGCGCGTCAAATTCGTTATTATGAAGATCAGGAGTTGATAAAACCTGATCGAAACGAAGGTAACCGCCGGATGTATTCTTTAAATGATATGGATCGGTTGCTTGAGATTAAGGACTATATCTCTGAAGGTCTGAACATTGCTGCTATCAAGAAAAAATATGCCGAACGTGAGGCGAAAGCCAAGAAACCAGTTAGTCAAACTGAGGTTCGTCGGGCCCTTCGGAATGAAGTTCTTCAACAAAGTCGCTTTGCTTCTCAACAATCACCTTTTGGTCGCGGTTAGGCAACCGCAAATCGTCATATATAAGGAGAAAAACCATGCCAATCACAGCTGCAGATATTCGTCGTGAAGTTAAGGAAAAAAATGTAACCTTTATCCGTCTCATGTTTTCAGATATTTTGGGAACAATGAAAAACGTCGAAATTCCTGCTACAGATGAACAACTAGACAAGGTCTTGTCAAACAAGGCTATGTTTGATGGATCTTCTATTGAAGGGTTTGTTCGTATCAATGAATCAGATATGTACTTGTACCCTGACCTGGACACATGGACTGTCTTCCCTTGGGGAGATGAGAACGGTAGTGTTGCAGGATTAATCTGTGATGTCTATACAACAGAAGGAGAGCCATTTGCTGGAGATCCTCGAAGCAACCTTAAACGAGCTCTTCATCACATGGAGAAAGTTGGATTCAAATCTTTCAACCTTGGTCCGGAACCAGAATTCTTCCTATTTAAGCTTGATGAAAATGGAGACCCAACTCTTGAAGTAAATGACAAGGGCGGTTACTTTGACTTGGCACCTACTGACCTTGCCGACAATACTCGTCGTGAGATTGTGAATGTCTTGACCAAGATGGGATTTGAAGTAGAGGCCAGTCACCACGAAGTTGCCGTAGGTCAACATGAGATTGACTTTAAGTACGATGAAGTTCTTCGTGCTTGTGATAAGATTCAAATCTTTAAACTTGTTGTAAAGACAATTGCGCGTAAACATGGTTTGTATGCAACCTTTATGGCTAAACCTAAATTTGGTATCGCTGGTTCAGGAATGCACTGCAATATGTCCTTGTTTGATGATGAAGGGAACAACGCTTTCTTTGATCCAAATGATCCAAAAGGAATGCAATTGTCAGAAACAGCCTATCATTTCCTTGGTGGTTTGATCAAGCATGCCTACAACTACACAGCTATCATGAACCCGACCGTTAACTCATACAAACGTTTGGTTCCAGGGTATGAAGCACCTGTTTACATCGCTTGGGCTGGTCGTAACCGTTCACCGTTGGTGCGCGTTCCTGCTACTCGTGGAATGGGAACTCGTTTGGAGTTGCGCTCAGTAGACCCAATGGCAAATCCATATATCGCTATGGCTGTGCTTTTGGAAGTTGGTTTGCACGGTATTGAAAACAAAATCGAAGCACCAGCGCCAATCGAAGAAAACATCTATATCATGACTGCAGAAGAGCGTAAAGAGGCTGGCATCACAGACCTTCCATCAACTCTTCACAACGCTTTGAAGGCCATGACAGAAGACGAAGTGGTTAAAGCAGCTCTAGGTGAACACATCTACACTAGCTTCCTTGAAGCCAAACGAATTGAGTGGGCAAGCTATGCAACCTTCGTTTCACAATGGGAAATTGATAACTACCTAGATCTATACTAATGATAAATCAGAAAGATTGTCCGTGAGGACAATCTTTTTTTCTTGCATTTTATATCGAGGTGTGATATATTTTATATAACGAGGTGCGATATATCGAACTAAATAGGAGGTCTGATTAAATGGAATTAACAGATAAGATTAGGCGGGTTTACCTTCCCATGACTGAAACGGGTTTTTATATTCTATTCTGTCTGCAAAAGGAGAACCATGGCTATGGTATTACGCAAAAGGTTAAAGAGATGACAGATTCGCAGGTTTCCATTAGTCCTGGGACCATGTATGGAACCCTATCAAAGATGGAAAAGGATGGTTTGGTTTCCTTTGTCCGAGAAGAGGAAAAACGTAAAATCTATCACATAACAGACTTGGGTCGAAAAGTTTTAGAGATTGAGTTGAAACGTATTGAGCGGCTCTATAGAAACAGTCGGGAGGAGCTTTGATGGAAAAGGAAGTTGTTTATAGAATTGCTACCATTGCGGATTATGATAGAGAGGCTCTCTATCTCGGAGAAATGCATGCTCAGGGCTGGAAACTTAAGGAAGTAAGTTATTCTAACTTAGTAGTTGCGGTTAAGTATACTTTTGAAAAGTGCCAACCGGAGCAGGTGGTTTATCAGTTGGACTTTTATCCTATGAAAAAGTCAGAGAGAGCTTCCTATTTACAACTATTTAAAGATTGTGGGTGGGAACATATTACAGACTTTAATGGTTTTTCCTACTTTAGAAAGCCTTATTCTGGAGTTGAGTTGGATGCCGAGTTTGAAATTTATAATGACGCGGCTGGGAAATTAGCAATGGTCAAGAAGATTTTAACAATGCGGATGCTTCCCATTTTGCTTCTCTTTTCAGCGCTACTACCGGTTTTCTCAAAGTTACTCAGTGGAAGAGGTTATTTCAGTTGGGGAATGTTTTTGATTGTTATCATAGACTGTACTTTATTGATAGTTTGCGTGATTCAGATTTCTTATATTTTTTGGAGATTGTTTCAAAAGTGGAAAGAATTATCTGATAAATAAAACCATTTTGGAGGTTAGACAATGAATAGCAAAGTACAATTTCGAATGTTTACCATTTTTGATTTGGATAAGGTAGAAGATTATTTGCATGAGATGCATTTAAAAGGTTGGAAATTTAAATCGAATCGTCTTGGCTTTTTCTATTTTGAACAATGCCGACCAGATGATGTGATTTACCGTGTGTGGAATACCAGCTACCTTAGAAAAAATGAGGTAGATTTACAAAGTATTAAGGACAGAGGATGGGAATTTGTGGAAAATTGTTCTTATACTGTTTTTCGAAAAGCAACTTGTGATGTAGATTTAAATGATCAATCTTTCATGGACAATCGTTTTCAATGGGCTGATGTGAAATCTAGACTTCGTACATCTACAGTTTCTATCTCTGGCGGTCTAGTTATTTGTATGAGCTTGTTTCGAGAAAGTCTCTCTCAATCTTTCTTCCTTATTTTCGCCCTTTATGCCCTCATGATTTCCTATCTAATCTATAGTTTTTACAGACTTAAAAAGAAATATCTTGAGAATGTAGGATGATTTTCTAGGTCCTCAGACCGATTTTTAGCACTCTTGGTAAAAGAGTGCTAATTTTTTGAGTTTTTGTCTTGACATTCTTTTCTAAGGGTGTATAATAGAATCATAAGTTAGCACTTGGATGCCTCGAGTGCTAAAAAGATCTATCAGAGAGGAGTAGCGAGATGGTTACAGAACGTCAGCAGAATATTTTAAATCTGATTATTGACATCTTTACCAAAACGCACGAACCTGTTGGATCCAAAGCCTTGCAAGAGTCTATCAACTCTAGTAGTGCTACCATTCGAAATGACATGGCAGCTCTAGAAAAGCAAGGTTTACTTGAAAAGGCTCATACTTCCAGTGGTCGGATGCCGAGTGTGGCTGGTTTTCAATACTATGTCAAACACTCCCTATCCTTTGACCGTTTAGCTGAAAATCAAGTTTATGAGATTGTAAAAGCCTTTGATCAAGAATTCTTCAAGCTAGAGGATATTCTTCAAGAGGCGACGAAAATTTTGTCAGACTTGAGTGGTTGTACGGTTGTAGCGCTGGATGTAGAACCAAGTAGGCAGAAGCTAACAGCTTTTGATATTGTTGTCCTCGGACAACATACAGCTCTAGCGGTTTTTACGCTTGATGAGTCTAGAACAGTTACCAGTCAGTTTTTGATTCCAAGAAATTTCTTGCAGGAGGATTTAAATCGCCTCAAGACCATGATTCAAGAACGTTTCCTGGATCAGACTGTTTTGGATATTCACTACAAGATTCGGACAGAGATTCCGCAAATTATCCAACGTTACTTCACAACAACAGATAACGTCATGGATCTTATTGAGCATATCTTCAAAGAAATGTTCAATGAAAATATCGTAGTTTCTGGGAAAGTCAATCTCTTGAATTTTGCTAATCTAGCTGCCTATCAATTCTTTGATCAACCACAAAAGGTGGCTTTGGAAATTCGAGAGAATCTGATTGGCGATCAGATGCAAAGTGTCCGAGTTGCGGATAGCCAAGAATCTTGTCTTGCTGACTTAGCAGTGATTAGTAGTAAGTTCCTGATTCCCTATCGTGGGTTTGGAATTCTGGCGATTATTGGTCCGATAAATCTGGATTATCAACAATTGGTTAATCAACTCAACGTTGTCAATCGAGTTTTAACTATGAAGTTGACGGATTTTTACCGCTATCTCAGCAGCAATCACTATGAAGTGAATTAAGATTGAAATCATTAAAGGAGGCGAAAATGGCCCAAGATATAAAAAATAAAGAAGTAAAAGAAGAGGAAGTTGTTGAACCAGTAGAAGAAACAACTCCCGAGAAGTCAGAATTGGACTTGGCTAATGAACGTGCCGAGGAGTTTGAAAACAAATATCTTCGTGCCCACGCAGAAATGCAAAACATTCAGCGTCGTGCCAATGAAGAGCGCCAACTCTTGCAACGCTATCGTAGCCAAGATTTGGCAAAAGCAATCTTGCCATCACTTGATAACCTTGAACGCGCCCTTGCCGTTGAAGGGTTGACAGATGATGTCAAAAAAGGACTAGAAATGGTCCAAGAAAGCTTGATTCATGCTCTGAAAGAAGAAGGGGTTGAAGAAATTCCAGCAGATGGAGAATTTGACCATAACTACCATATGGCTATTCAAACAGTTCCAGCAGATGACGAACACCCAGCAGACACCATCGCACAAGTCTTCCAAAAAGGCTATAAACTCCATGACCGCATCCTACGCCCAGCCATGGTAGTGGTTTATAACTAGTCTAAAGAACTTAAAAACCTTGTCCGAAACGACACTAAACTATGAAAGAAAGACTAAAATTGGTTCAGCTTTGCCAATAGTGAGCGAAGCGAACCAAAGGCGATACTCTTTGCCGTGGCGCTATTTGCGCAAACTTTGAGGCCTTAGGATCAAAGTTTAGTCAAAGAGATTGACGAAGTCAAGCTCTGACGGCGTCGCCACTTAAGAAGAGTATCAAAAAGAAAAAAAGATAAAATTTAAGGAGAAAAACATATGTCTAAAATTATCGGTATTGACTTAGGTACAACAAACTCAGCAGTTGCAGTTCTTGAAGGAACTGAATCAAAAATCATCGCAAACCCAGAAGGGAACCGTACAACTCCATCTGTAGTTTCTTTCAAAAACGGTGAAATCATCGTTGGTGACGCTGCAAAACGTCAAGCAGTAACAAACCCAGATACAGTTATCTCTATCAAATCTAAGATGGGTACTTCTGAAAAAGTTTCTGCTAACGGCAAAGAATACACACCACAAGAAATCTCAGCTATGATCCTTCAATACTTGAAAGGTTACGCTGAAGAATACCTTGGTGAAAAAGTAACCAAGGCTGTTATCACAGTTCCAGCTTACTTTAACGATGCTCAACGTCAAGCAACTAAAGACGCTGGTAAAATCGCTGGTCTTGAAGTAGAACGTATCGTCAACGAACCAACTGCAGCAGCTCTTGCTTACGGTTTGGATAAGACTGACAAAGAAGAAAAAATCTTGGTATTCGACCTTGGTGGTGGTACATTCGACGTATCTATCCTTGAATTGGGTGATGGTGTCTTCGATGTATTGGCAACTGCAGGGGATAACAAACTCGGTGGTGACGACTTTGACCAAAAAATCATCGACTACTTAGTAGCAGAATTCAAGAAAGAAAATGGTATCGACTTGTCAAACGACAAGATGGCTCTTCAACGTTTGAAAGATGCAGCAGAAAAAGCGAAGAAAGACCTTTCTGGAGTGACTTCAACTCAAATCAGCTTGCCATTTATCACTGCTGGTGAGGCTGGACCTCTTCACTTGGAAATGACCTTGACTCGTGCTAAATTCGACGATTTGACTCGTGACCTCGTTGAACGTACTAAAACTCCAGTTCGTCAAGCCCTTTCAGATGCAGGTTTGAGCTTGTCAGAAATCGACGAAGTGATCCTTGTTGGTGGTTCAACTCGTATCCCTGCCGTAGTTGAAGCTGTTAAAGCTGAAACTGGTAAAGAACCAAACAAATCAGTAAACCCTGATGAAGTTGTTGCTATGGGTGCTGCCATCCAAGGTGGTGTGATCACTGGTGATGTGAAAGACGTTGTCCTTCTTGACGTAACGCCATTGTCACTTGGTATTGAAACAATGGGTGGAGTCTTTACAAAACTCATCGACCGCAACACTACAATTCCAACTTCTAAATCACAAGTCTTCTCAACTGCAGCAGACAACCAACCAGCTGTTGATATACACGTTCTTCAAGGTGAACGCCCAATGGCAGCAGATAACAAGACTCTTGGACGCTTCCAATTGACTGACATCCCAGCTGCACCTCGTGGTATCCCACAAATCGAAGTAACCTTTGACATCGACAAGAACGGTATCGTATCTGTTAAAGCTAAAGACCTTGGAACTCAAAAGGAACAAACAATCGTTATCCAATCTAACTCAGGTTTGACGGACGAAGAAATCGACCGCATGATGAAAGATGCAGAAGCAAATGCTGAAGCAGATAAGAAACGTAAAGAAGAAGTTGACCTTCGTAACGAAGTAGACCAAGCTATCTTTGCGACTGAAAAGACAATCAAAGAAACTGAAGGTAAAGGCTTCGATGCAGAACGTGATGCTGCACAAGCTGCCCTTGATGATCTTAAGAAAGCTCAAGAAGACAACAACTTGGACGAAATGAAAGCAAAACTTGAAGCATTGAATGAAAAAGCACAAGGACTTGCTGTTAAACTCTACGAACAAGCCGCAGCAGCGCAACAAGCTCAATCAGGAGCAGAAGGCGCACAAGCAACAGGAAACGCAGGCGATGACGTCGTAGACGGAGAGTTTACGGAGAAGTAAAACAATCCAGTGGATTGTTTTAGCGGAATCTCTTGAAATAAAGAAAGGTTCCGAGATTTTAGGATTCCTTTAATCCGAAACTCAATTCAGCCTTACTAGTTCAAAAACAAAGTATAATCGACTTTGTTTTAGAATGTCGTAATGATAGGAAGAAATCCAGAGGTTGCAACCCAGCCTCTGTTTTTCGGTAAAATAGAGGATGTTGCGTATGAAAAAAGTACTTTGCTTGATTTATCCTAATTTTTCTCTTTATGAGATAACTGCTTTAACGAGTACTTTAGCTCTGTCTTTTGACATCACGATTGATTATGTAGCTTCTGAGCATTCGATGGTGGTCTCTGAGGATGGTTTGCCCTGTCAACCGACGAAAACATTGGATCAAATCCGTATAGAAGAGTATTCTTGTGTGATTTTGCCCGGAATGGTTAACATTGGACCTGCTCTAAAGGATGAGAAATTGATTTCGTTTTTGAGGGATCTTGGTGAGCAAGATATCCTAATTGCAGCCATTTCTTCAGCGCCTCTTTTATTAGCGAAAGCAGGTCTGTTGAAGGACACGAAATTTACAGGTGGAATTTGGCAAAACTTCTTTGACTATTTTGAATTTCTTCCACGTGAGAATTTCCAACCGAAAGTTCTTGTGCAAGATAAACAAATCATTACGGCTATCGGTTTTGCACATCAAGAGTTTGCTAGAAAAGTGATTCTAAGTTTAGGGCTGGCAGAGAATACGGACAACTATTTTAAAGAACAAAACGAGTATGCAGAAGAGGATTTGATATTTACTCTATCAGATGAAGAGTTTGATCAAGTGAAGCAAAGTATAGAAAACAGCCTCTAAAGATTTACATGAAAATAATAGAAAGGAACAAGTGTGTTCAGGAAATTGAACACGAGTTCTAAAGTTTCTTACTCAATATGAAAGAAAGGAATTGAACCCGACCTAAATTCTCGGAAAAAAGATAAATCTGTCTAGGAGCATCGCTCCTGCGTCAGATTTCCTATTTTTCAGTCGAATTTTACGGTCTTGGTATCTTAAATGAACAATACTGAATTTTATGACCGTTTGGGCGTTTCAAAGAATGCATCTCAAGATGAGATCAAGAAAGCCTATCGGAAATTATCTAAAAAATATCACCCAGATATCAATAAAGAGCCTGGTGCTGAGGAAAAGTACAAGGAAGTTCAAGAAGCCTATGAGACTTTGAGCGATGAACAGAAACGGGCTGCCTATGACCAATACGGTGCGGCTGGAGCCAACGGTGGCTTTGGTGGTGCAGGCGGTTTCGGTGGCTTCGATGGTGCAGGCGGTTTTGGTGGATTTGAAGATATCTTCTCAAGTTTTTTCGGCGGAGGCGGTTCTTCTCGCAATCCAAATGCTCCTCGTCAAGGTGATGACCTCCAGTATCGCGTCAATTTGACTTTTGAAGAAGCCATCTTTGGTACCGAAAAAGAAGTCAAATACAATCGTGAATCAAGCTGTCGTACTTGTAACGGATCAGGTGCTAAACCTGGAACAAGTCCAGTTACTTGTGGACGCTGTCACGGTTCTGGTGTTATCAACGTTGATACTCAAACACCGCTTGGTATGATGCGTCGCCAAGTAACCTGTGATGTCTGTCATGGTCGCGGAAAAGAAATCAAAGATCCATGTACAACTTGTCATGGAACAGGTCATGAAAAACAAGCCCACAGTGTCCATGTGAAAATTCCAGCAGGTGTCGAAACTGGTCAACAAATTCGTCTAGCTGGTCAAGGGGAGGCCGGATTTAACGGAGGACCTTATGGTGACTTGTATGTCGTTGTTAATGTTGAGCCGAGCGATAAATTTGAGCGTGAAGGAACAACTATTTTCTACAAGTTAAACCTCAATATTGTCCAAGCAACTCTTGGTGATACTGTCGATATCCCAACCGTTCACGGTGATGTTGAATTGGTGATTCCAGAGGGAACTCAGACTGGCAAGAAATTCCGCCTACGTGGTAAGGGAGCACCGAGTCTTCGTGGTGGTGCTGTTGGTGACCAATACGTCACTGTTAATGTCGTGACTCCAACAGGTTTGAACGATCGCCAAAAAGCAGCCTTGAAAGAATTCGCAGCTGCAGGTGATTTGAAAGTCAATCCAAAGAAAAAAGGCTTCTTTGACCATATAAAAGATGCCTTTGAGGGTGAATAAAACAAAAGAGCCATAAGGCTCTTTTTGTTTGTAGTCAGTAACGGAGAAAAGATTCTCTGACTGATCTGCTATTGATATTTTTGAATGAGCAAGCCGGCTTTATCCATTTCCTGGATGAGTTGCTTGAGTTCCGCTTCTTTGCCAGGTTTCACAGTTACGGTATCAATGTGCTTAATCGCCGAATTATCCTGGATATCTACCAAGGTCAACGCCTTTTCGTAGAATGCGATTCCCTTTTTCATGCTTTCCGCATCATTCAAAGTTAGAATTGTGTAAGAAGAATGTGATTTCTTTCCGTTTTCTCGGAAATGCTTCTCGCCTTCCTCCTCTAAAAATTGTATTAAACCATGATTGAACAAGTTATCCCCTACTTTATAGTAAGAAATATCTCCTGTCTGTAGGACATAGACTTTGAGTCGGTTTTTAGTGAGGTTAGGACTTTCTTTAAGGACAGCGTGGCTATTGATAACCTCATCCGAGAAAGTGACATAAAAATCTAATCCTCCCCCCTCGTATTGATAGTGTCCATTTGATTCAACTTTCTCAGGAGGCAGGTCAAGGGAGATAAAGATTTGTTTTAAGGTTTCATTTCCTTCTCGGATGTCACTTGATGAAGCCTTGAAAAGATTGGTCACAAGTAGAAATGCTAGGGTTACAAAAAGACAGAAGCAACCAGAAATAATCAAGATGACTTTTAAAAACTGTTTCATGTTTTAGTCCCTCCCTTTTCTGTTAGGAGCTGGTAATCCAAGATGGATTTAAGGGGATGTGAGGAAAGTTGGATGCTTTCTTTTTTAGTTTTCTTCAGTTTCTCGTAGTTCTTTTATGACAGCAAGTCTTGCTTGGAGGTCTTTCTCTAAGACTTTAAATTTGTAAGTGAGGTCTTCTTGATACTCTTTGATGACTTCTTTTTGTTGATTGATAATTTGTAAGCTATTTTGGATAACATCTAAATCGCCTTTGATTGCTTCAACTCGATCAGTTGTATCTAAGACTTCTTCAGTGATAACTTCACGATTTTTAACGAGGAGGTAAGATCCGACTGCTGATCCAGCAAAAAGTAGTAAATTTGATAGTTTCATAGGAACTCCTTAAGCGTTTTTGATCGTTTCAGCGACTTGGGCAAGTTTGTCAAAGTCAGGTTCATGGGCAACAAAGTCAATTTTTAGGTCATCCTCGGCACCATAACGAGGGACGAGATGGACATGGGTATGGAAAACGGTTTGTCCAGCTACCTCTTCGCAGTTGGTAATGATATTCATACCCTTGGCTTTAGTAGCAGTCATGACTTTTTGTGCTACCAATGGAACCTTAGCAAAGAGTTGGCTAGCGCTCGTCGAATCCATTTCTAAAAGGTTGCGATAGTGTTCTTTGGGTACGACCAAGGTATGGCCTGGGGTAACTTGAGAAATATCAAGAAAGGCAAGGACTTGCTCATCCTCATAAACTTTGGCTGCAGGGATTTCTCCTGCGATAATCTTACAAAAAATACAATCTGACATAAAAACCACCTCTAGTGTATTGAATTTTGATATAATATAGCTACATTATACCAGATTCGGAGAAAATATGTTAGAAATTAAAAATCTGACAGGAGGCTATGTTCATGTCCCTGTCTTGAAAGATGTGTCCTTTACAGTTGAGAGCGGACAGTTGGTAGGTTTGATAGGTTTGAATGGTGCGGGGAAATCTACGACTATCAATGAGATTATTGGTCTTTTGACGCCATATAGTGGGGAGATTAAGATTGACGGATCGACTCTAGGAGAGGATGCTACGAGCTATCGCAAGAAAATTGGTTATATCCCTGAAACTCCTAGCTTGTACGAGGAATTGACTCTCAGAGAGCATATTGAGACGGTTGCTATGGCCTATGGTATCGAGCAAAATCTAGCTTTTGAACGTGTAGAGCCGCTTTTAAAAATGTTCCGTTTGGATCAAAAATTGGATTGGTTCCCGGTTCATTTTTCCAAAGGGATGAAGCAAAAGGTTATGATTATCTGTGCCTTTGTCGTGGATCCTAGTCTCTTTATCGTAGACGAACCTTTCCTTGGTCTTGATCCTTTGGCGATTTCAGATTTGATTCAACTTCTAGAAGCGGAAAAGAAAAAAGGAAAGTCTATCCTTATGAGTACCCACGTTCTTGATTCTGCTGAAAAGATGTGTGACTCTTTTGTCATTCTTCACAAAGGTCAAGTAAGAGCCAAAGGAAATCTCCAACAACTCCGAGAAGCCTTTGATATGCCAGAAGCAAGCCTCAATGATATCTATTTGGCTCTGACCAAAGAGGAGGAGCTATGAAGGACTTGTTTTTAAAACGAAAGCAGGAATTTCGCAAGGAATGCTTGGGCTATCTCCGTTATGTGCTCAATGACCATTTTGTCTTATTTTTGTTGGTGTTGTTAGGATTTTTGGCCTACCAGTACAACCAGTTGCTCCAACACTTTCCTGAGAATCATTTCCCAATCCTAATTTTGATTGGGATGATATCTATTTTGCTTTTGCTTTGGGGTGGTATTGCGACCTATCTAGAAGCGCCTGACAAATTATTTCTTTTAGTTGCTGAAGAAGAAGTGAGAGAACACATCCAGAAGCAAAGTCTGATTTCTTTCATCTTTTGGGTCAGTGTGCAGACTCTCTTTTTGCTCCTGTTTGCGCCTTTATTCTTAGCCATGGGTCTTGGTTTGCCGATTTTTGGAGTCTATCTCCTTGTCTTGGGGATAGTAAAATATGTGATTTTTCGCCAAAAGTCTAGCAACTTTTTCCTTGGAAATGGACTTGACTGGGATTATGTCATTGCACAAGAAAGTAAACGTAAGCAGTTCTTGCTTCGATTCTTTGCCCTCTTTACACAGGTCAAGGGGATTTCAAATAGTGTTAAGCGCCGAGCTTATCTGGACTTTATCCTCAAGGGAGTTCAGAAAGTACCAGGGAAAATCTGGCAGAACCTTTATCTCCGCTCCTATCTGAGAAATGGAGATTTATTCGCCCTTAGTCTGCGACTCATAATCCTATCTTTGACTGCTCTTATCTTCATTGAGCAATCTTGGATTGCAGTCGCAATTGTAATTTTATTCAATTATCTTTTGTTATTCCAGCTTCTATCCCTCTATCATGCCTTTGACTATCAATATTTGACGCAATTATTCCCAGTAGGTAAGGGGCAAAAAGAGAAAGGTTTGAAGGAAATTTTGAGAGCGATTGGAATATTTGTCTTAATCTTGGAAAGTCTCATAGGATTGCTTATTTTTAAGGACAAAATTCTTGTTCTAGCACTTGTGGGAGCAAGTCTTGTCTTGCAATTTCTTTATTTGCCATATCAACTGAGAAGATTGGTTGACGAATAGCATAAAAATTAGTAGAATAATAAGGAAACTTTATTCGGAGGAAAGAAATGGACTTGGGTGATATTGAGCTAACGCTAACCCCGATATCTGGGAAGAGCGGAAAAGCTTATATGGGAAGTTATCCTGATGGAAAACGTGTTTTTATAAAAATGAATACTTCTCCAATCCTGCCTGGTTTAGCTAGAGAGCAAATTGCACCACAATTGCTCTGGAGCCGTCGTTTACCAGACGGCCGTGATATGTCCGCTCAGGAATGGTTGACAGGAAAAATTTTGACGCCAAGTGATATGAACCGTAAACAAATTATCGATATTTTGACACGTTTACACTGTTCACGTCCCTTAATGACCCAGTTGACACGATTGGGATATGCAATGGAAACACCTTCGGATTTACTTCAGTCATGGGTAAACAAGGCTCCGGATGCTTTAAAAAACAACCAGTATCTACGTATGGTTTTAGGTGATTTGCGTGAGAATCTTCCTGGCTTTAGGGAAGACTATGCAACCATAGTCCATGGGGATGTTCGTCATAGCAACTGGTTTGAGACAGAGAGTGGCTTGATTTATTTAGTAGATTGGGATTCCGTTCGCTTGACTGATCGTATGTTTGATGTGGCCTATCTGCTCTGTCACTATATTCCAGAGTATCAGTGGCAAGAATGGCTAGCTAATTATGGCTATAAGTATAATCAAACTGTCTTGAATAAGTTATATTGGTATGCTCAACTGTCATTTTTGAGCCTCATTACCAAATACTATGAAAATCAAGATTTGGATAATGTAAATCGGGAAATCTATGCTTTGCGTAGCTTCCGAGAAAAGTATGGAAAGAAAAAATGAGAGTTAGAAATCGTAAAGGGGCAACAGAACTGTTAGAGGCTAATCCGCAGTATGTTGTCTTAAACCCCGCAGAAGCTAAAGGTAAGTGGCGAGATTTGTTTGGCAATGACAATCCAATCCATGTAGAGGTTGGTAGTGGCAAAGGTGCTTTCGTAACAGGAATGGCCAAACAAAACCCTGGCATCAACTATATCGGAATTGATATTCAGAAGTCTGTATTAAGCTATGCATTAGACAAGGTCTTAGAAGTTGGAGTTCCCAACATCAAAATTCTATGGGTTGATGGTTCAGAATTGACAAATTATTTTGAAGATGGTGAAATTGACCGTTTGTATTTGAATTTCTCGGATCCATGGCCTAAAAAACGCCATGAGAAGCGTCGTTTGACTTATAAGAGCTTCTTGGACACTTTCAAACGAATCTTACCTGAACATGGTGAAATTCATTTCAAGACAGATAATCGTGGTTTGTTTGAATATAGCTTAGTGAGCTTTTCGCAATATGGCATGAAACTCAAGGGCGTTTGGTTAGATTTACATGCCAGCGACTTTGAAGGAAATGTCATGACTGAGTATGAGCAAAAGTTTTCAAGTAAGGGTCAAGTCATTTATAGAGTTGAAGCTCAGTTTTAATGTGAAGACTTGTTAGTAAAAAACTGTCGTTCACTCAAATGGAATGGAAACATGTACCTCAAGGATTTAGTTCTGTCTTGGACAGGACTAAATCCTTGAGTTTTTTTAATAGATTTGGGATTTTGATAAGTGTGTACTTGTGCCCTGATAAGTGGTATAATGAAGGGGTTATGAGAAGAAGCATAAAACCTATTGTAGTCTATTTTTTCTTTCTCTTTGTGATAGGTGGTTTGATTTTTTTGGATCATCAACATCATCGACAAGCAGATGTGCAAGTAGAAAAAACTGAGAAAACTACTCAAACCAGTGAAACAGATAAGCAAAAGGTTGTTGAAGATAGATTAGCCACAATGACCTTGGAGGAGAAAGTCGGGCAATTATTCTGGGCCAGAGTTCCTGCCGATCATCAAATAGAAGATCTCAAATCCTATCATTTGTCTGGTTATATTTTATTTGGACGAGATTTTGAAGGACAAACTATAGAGGATATGAAGGCTTTGACAAGTCGCTACCAGGCTGCTTCCAAGACACCTTTGTTAATTGGTTCCGATGAAGAAGGAGGAACAGTAACTCGTATTAGTTCGATTTTGGATACTCCTTTCCAATCTCCTATGACCCTTTATCATCAAGGAGGGATGGAGGCTGTTCTTTCTGATACTAGGAAAAAGGCAGAGGTGCTGAAATTTGTTGGTATCAATGCTGGACTCTTTCCAGTTGCGGATCTTGCAGGTGATTCATCAGCCTTTATTTACGATCGGACCATCGGACAAGATGCCCAAACAACTGCAAGTTATGTTAAGCAAGTTGTAGAAGAACTTCAAAAGAATAAGGTCGGTTCAACCTTGAAGCATTTCCCAGGATATGGTGATAATGGAGACAGTCATACCGACATTATCCGAGACAACCGCTATTTGGATGATTTAAGACAAGCAGATTTTCTACCCTTTCAAGCTGGCATAGATGCAGGTGCGGATAGTATTTTAGTTTCTCACAACATCCTGACTAAAATTGATACAGTGCCGTCATCTATCTCGCCAAAAATCAACGAAATTCTTCGCAAGGAGCTGAATTTTAAAGGGGTCATAATGACGGATGATTTAGATATGGCAGGATTAGCCGATTTTGTCAGTCAGGATGAAGCTGCTCTCCAGGTAATATTAGCTGGAAATGATCTCATCCTAGGTTCTTCCTACCAAACTCAGATTCCTTATCTATTAAAGAAAATTTCTTCTGGGGATTTGACAGAAGAACGTATTGATGAGTCTGTAAGACGTATTTTAGCATGGAAATATGACTTGGGATTATTCGATACGTCTCAGTAAAAGGAAATGTCATTTATAAAATCATGCAGAAACCTTAGAAGGAAAGCTTTCTATTGGTTGTGAAAAGGTCAAATCCTTGCAGGTTTGATTGATTTGTGTTATACTAATAACAAGAATATAAGAAAGAGAGGCGGGGAGATATCTTCGCCTCTTGCTTATGAGGAGGTGGACGCAATCGCAACGATCGTTGAATTAGTCAGAGAAATCGTAGAACCTGTTATTGAAGCTCCTTTTGAACTCGTAGATATCGAGTATGGAAAGATTGGCAGTGACATGATTCTTAGTATTTTTGTAGACAAGCCTGAAGGAATCACCTTGAATGATACGGCAGACTTGACTGAAATTATCAGTCCTGTCCTAGATACTATCAAGCCGGATCCCTTCCCAGAACAATATTTCCTAGAAATTACAAGTCCAGGATTGGAGCGTCCTTTGAAAACCAAGGAAGCAGTCGCTGGAGCGGTTGGGAAATACATCCATGTCGGGCTCTATCAAGCCATCGATAAGCAAAAGGTTTTTGAAGGAACCTTGTTGTCCTTTGAAGAGGATGAGTTGACTATGGAATATATGGATAAAACACGCAAGAAAACAGTCCAAATTCCATATAATTTGGTATCAAAAGCACGTTTAGCAGTAAAATTATAGAAAAGAAAGGATAGCTTTTGAGAATTCAAAAGTAAAAAGAACATGAGTAAAGAAATGCTAGAGGCCTTCCGCATTTTGGAAGAAGACAAGGGAATCAAGAAAGAAGATATCATCGATGCAGTCGTAGAATCACTTCGCTCTGCTTACCGTAGACGCTATGGTCAATCAGACAGCGTAGCTATCGACTTCAACGAAAAAACAGGTGACTTTACAGTCTACACAGTTCGTGAAGTTGTTGATGAAGTATTTGATAGCCGTTTGGAAATCAGTTTAAAAGATGCCCTTGCTATTAATTCAGCCTATGAGCTTGGTGACAAAATCAAATTTGAAGAAGCACCAGGAGAGTTTGGTCGTGTAGCAGCCCAATCTGCTAAACAAACAATCATGGAAAAAATGCGTAAGCAAACACGTGCCATTACCTACAATACATACAAAGAGCATGAACAAGAAATCATGTCAGGTACAGTAGAACGTTTTGACAACCGCTTCATTTATGTTAACCTTGGTAGCATTGAAGCCCAATTGTCAAAACAAGACCAAATTCCTGGAGAAGTTTTTGCTTCTCATGACCGTATCGAAGTTTATGTCTACAAAGTGGAAGACAACCCTCGTGGAGTTAACGTCTTTGTTAGCCGTAGCCACCCAGAGATGATCAAACGATTGATGGAGCAAGAAATTCCAGAAGTTTACGATGGAACCGTTGAAATCATGAGTGTAGCCCGTGAAGCAGGTGATCGTACGAAAGTTGCTGTTCGTAGCCACAATCCTAACGTGGATGCTATCGGAACAATCGTTGGACGTGGTGGTGCAAACATCAAGAAAATCACTAGCAAATTCCACCCAGCTCGCTACGATGCTAAGAGTGACCGCATGGTACCGGTAGAAGAAAACATCGACGTTATCGAGTGGGTAGCAGATCCAGCTGAGTTTATCTACAATGCCATTGCTCCTGCCGAAGTTGACCAAGTTATCTTTGATGAAAATGATAGCAAACGTGCCTTAGTCGTTGTGCCAGATAACAAACTATCTCTTGCAATCGGTCGTCGTGGACAAAACGTTCGTTTGGCAGCTCACTTGACTGGATACCGTATCGATATCAAGTCTGCAAGTGAATTTGAAGCTATGGAAGAAGCAGGTCAAGTGGATTACGCTGAAACAGACGAATTGACTGAAGAATAAGATCTGCTAGAGGAGGGAAAGATGAAAACAAGAAAAATCCCTTTGCGCAAGTCTGTTGTTTCCAACGATGTGATTGACAAGCGAGATTTACTTCGTATTGTCAAGAACAAAGAAGGTGAGGTCTTTATCGACCCGACAGGCAAGGCTAATGGCCGGGGCGCTTATATCAAGCTAGACAATGCAGAAGCCCTAGAGGCTAAAAAGAAAAAAGTCTTTAACCGTAGCTTTAATATGGAAGTTGAAGAAAGCTTTTATGACGAGTTGATCGCCTATGTTGATCACAAAGTAAAAAGAAGAGAGTTAGGACTTGAATAAGCAAAAAGTAAGTAATCTCTTGGGATTGGCTCAGCGAGCAGGGAAAATCATCTCGGGTGAAGAAATGGTTGTCAAAGCCATTCAAGACCGGAAAGTTAAATTGGTATTTCTAGCTCATGATGCTAGCCCAAATCTAACCAAGAAGATTCAGGATAAAAGCCACTATTATCAAGTAGAAGTTATTACCGTGTTTTCAACACTGGAATTAAGCATAGCAGTCGGAAAATCGAGAAAGGTTCTGGCTGTAACAGATGCTGGATTTACAAAGAAAATGAGGTCTCTTATGGAATAGAAGAGGAGGACATGATTTGTCTAAGAAAAGATTGTACGAAATCGCAAAAGAACTTGGAAAAGAAAGTAAGGATGTTGTAGCGCGTGCAAAAGAGCTGGGCTTGGAAGTGAAAAGCCATGCTTCAAGCGTAGAGGCTGCTGCTGCTGAAAAAATCGTAGCTAGCTTTAAGCCTGCTACTCCAAAAACAGAAGCAAAACCTGTAGCACCAAAAGCAAGTGAAGCGAAGGTGGAAAGTAAACCAACTACGCCAGCAACTCCTAAGGAAGAAAAAGTTGTAGCTGCAAGACCGCAGAGTCGAAACTTTAAGGCGGAACGTGAAGCGCGTGCCAAAGAGCAAGCGGAACGACGCAAGCAAAACAAGGGTAACAACCGCGATCAACAACAAAACGGTAACCGTCAAAAGAACGATAACCGTAATGGTGGGAAACCTGGTCAAGGGAACCGTGACAATCGTCGTTTTAACGACCAAGGGAAGAAACCACAAGGCCAAGGAAATCGTGGAAATGATTATCGTCAACAAACTGATAATCGTCCAAACCAAGCTGGTCCTCGTATTGACTTTAAAGCTCGAGCAGCAGCTCTGAAGGCTGAGCAAAATGCAGAATACGCACGCTCAAGCGAGGAACGCTTCAAACAGTCTCAAGTTGCCAAAGAAGCCTTGGCTCAAGCTAATAAACGCAAGGAGCCAGAGGAAATTTTTGAGGAAGCTGCTAAACTAGCTGAACAAACTCAGCCTGTAGTTGAAGTAGCTCCTGTAGTCAAAGAGGCTATAGTGGATACACGTCGTAAAAAGCAAGCTCGACCAGACAAAGATCGTGATGATTACGATCGTGAAGAAGATGGTCCTAGAAAACAACAAAAGAATCGAAGTAGTCAGAATCAAGTGAGAAATCAAAGAAATAGTAACTGGAATAACAATAAGAAAAATAAAAAAGGCAACAAACAAAACAATCGTAATCAGGCTCCAAAACCTATTACAGAACGTAAATTCCATGAATTGCCAACAGAATTTGAGTATACAGATGGTATGACTGTTGCGGAAATCGCAAAACGTATCAAACGTGAACCAGCTGAGATTGTTAAGAAACTATTTATGATGGGCGTTATGGCCACTCAAAACCAATCCTTGGATGGAGAAACAATCGAACTCCTCATGGTTGATTATGGAATTGAAGCTAAACAAAAGGTTGAAGTGGACAATGCCGATATCGAACGTTTCTTCGTAGAAGATGATTATCTGAATGAAGACCAACTAGTGGAACGTCCACCAGTTGTGACCATCATGGGACACGTTGACCATGGTAAAACAACCCTTTTGGATACTCTACGTAATTCTCGTGTCGCTACAGGAGAAGCTGGTGGTATCACTCAGCATATCGGTGCCTATCAGATTGAGGAAAATGGTAAGAAGATTACCTTCCTTGATACACCAGGACACGCGGCCTTTACTTCCATGCGTGCACGTGGTGCTTCTGTTACCGATATTACTATCCTAGTCGTAGCGGCAGATGACGGGGTTATGCCTCAGACTATCGAAGCCATTAACCACTCAAAAGCGGCTAATGTTCCAATCATCGTTGCCATTAACAAGATTGATAAGCCAGGTGCAAACCCAGAACGCGTTATCGGCGAATTGGCTGAACACGGTGTTATGTCAACAGCTTGGGGTGGAGATTCTGAGTTTGTAGAAATCTCAGCTAAATTCAACCAAAATATCGATGAACTCTTGGAAACTGTTCTTCTTGTAGCTGAAATTCAAGAGCTCAAAGCAGACCCAACAGTTCGCGCCATCGGTACCGTTATCGAAGCCCGTTTGGATAAAGGAAAAGGTGCGGTTGCAACCCTCCTTGTTCAACAAGGTACCTTGAACGTTCAAGACCCAATCGTTGTTGGTAATACTTTCGGACGTGTCCGTGCCATGACCAATGACCTTGGACGTCGTGTTAAGGTTGCAGGACCATCAACACCAGTATCTATTACAGGTTTGAACGAAGCACCGATGGCGGGTGATCACTTTGCTGTTTATGAAGATGAGAAGTCTGCTCGTGCAGCTGGTGAAGAACGTGCCAAACGTGCTCTTATGAAACAACGTCAAGCTACACAACGTGTAAGTCTTGAAAATCTCTTTGATACTCTTAAAGCTGGTGAACTCAAGTCTGTTAACGTCATCATCAAAGCCGACGTACAAGGTTCGGTTGAAGCCCTTTCTGCCTCACTACAAAAGATTGATGTGGAAGGTGTAAAAGTTACCATCGTCCACTCAGCAGTTGGTGCCATCAACGAATCTGACGTGACTCTTGCGGAAGCTTCAAATGCCTTTATCGTTGGTTTCAACGTACGTCCTACACCACAAGCTCGCCAACAAGCAGAAGCCGACGATGTAGAAATCCGTCTCCACAGCATTATCTACAAGGTTATCGAAGAGATGGAAGAAGCCATGAAAGGTATGCTTGATCCAGAATTTGAAGAAAAAGTTATCGGTGAAGCGATTATCCGTGAAACCTTCAAAGTGTCTAAAGTCGGAACAATCGGTGGATTTATGGTTACTAGCGGTAAAGTTACCCGTGACTCTAAAGTCCGTGTTATTCGTGACGGTGTCGTTATTTACGATGGTGAACTTGCAAGCTTGAAACACTATAAAGATGACGTCAAAGAAGTTACAAACGGCCGTGAAGGTGGTCTCATGATTGATGGTTACAATGATATCAAGATGGATGATGTGATTGAGGCATATGTCATGGAAGAAATTAAACGCTAAGATTTTTGCTCCTTTCTTAAGTGATGAGGGACGCAAGCAAACCCAAGGTTTCATTGCTTATTTTTGAGCCTAGAGTCTCAAAAATCCCCAGTGATTGTACTGAATGATCAGCCCAATCACTTTCACCACGGCGAAAGAAGCAGATAATTTCAAATTGAACTTCGTTTCAATTTGAATTGAAAATCAATAATTTTAAAAATAGCTAGGTCTGCTGGCCTAGCTTTTGATTCAATAGAGAGGAAGGAATAGCATGGGAAATCATTTCCGTACGGATCGTGTGGGCATGGAAATCAAACGCGAAGTCAATGAGATTTTGCAAAAGAAAGTCCGTGATCCCCGTGTCCAAGGAGTGACCATCACAGATGTTCAGATGCTAGGTGACTTGTCTGTAGCTAAGGTTTACTACACCATTTTGAGTAATCTTGCTTCAGATAATCAAAAAGCTCAAATCGGGCTTGAAAAAGCAACCGGAACTATCAAACGTGAGCTTGGTCACAATTTGAAATTGTATAAAATTCCAGACTTGACCTTTGTCAAAGACGAATCCATCGAGTATGGAAACAAGATTGACGAAATGTTACGCAATCTGGATAAGAAATAAGAAAGAGGGGCAACCCTCTTTTTTGTTACTTTAAACATGATGATAGATTAATTAGTTGCCCTTCTTAAAAGTCGGTTAAAAAAATGTATAAATCTCTAATAGTATGATATGATAAAGCTTAACTTGAATATAAAATGGAGATATAGATGGCTAAACAAGATCTAGCTATAAAAGTTTTACAACAAGTTGTAAAGCTTCCTGTCGTGAAAGTAAATAGAGAAAAATTTTTAGTGGAGAAGTTCTCTAAAGAATTAGATAAGAGGGATATTGCCAAATTGTTAGAACAAGGTCCTCCTTCATTATTACCTCAGGAAACCTTAGATAGGGTAGCCAGGTCCTGCATAAAGGATAATGTTTTACGAGCGAGTGGGACATCTGTTCTAGCAGGTCTACCTGGAGGTATTCTAATGGCGCTTACTATTCCAACGGATGTAGCTCAGTTTTATGCTTTTTCCTTGAAATTAGCCCAAGAATTGGGATATATTTATGGATTTAATGATCTTTGGGCATCAAGAAATGACTTAAGTGAAGAAGCTAAAAACACACTATTACTTTATCTAGGGGTCATGCTTGGGGTAAACGGAGCGGGTGCCTTGCTTCGTTCTGGTGGTGTTACAGTCGCTAAACATGTAATGACCACAGTACCTCAGAAAGCCGTAGCCAAAGCTGGCTGGTACCCTATTTTAAAAAAGGTTATGAAAATTTTTGGGGTTACTCTTACAAGGAGAGGCTTGGCAAAGGGAATGGGAAAAGCGATTCCTATTCTAGGTGGGGTTATTTCAGGGGGATTAACCTATGCGACTATGAAACCCATGGGCGAAAGATTGCAAAAAGAATTGTCCAAATTAGTGAACTATTCTGAAGTGCAATATCAAAATGATATGGCAATTATTCGAAAAGAGACTGAGGTAATCGAAGCTGACTGATATGATGAAACTAGCAAGTCTTGTGTTGCTAGTTTTTTTAATCCCATTCCTTATGGTATAATAAAAGCAGTTAAATGATTAGAAATAGACTCATGGAGGTTCTCATGGACAATATAATCGATGTATCAATTCCAGTTGCGGAAGTGGTGGATAAGCATCCAGAAGTTTTAGATATTTTGGTTGAGCTTGGTTTTAAACCTCTTGCAAATCCCTTGATGCGTAATACTGTAGGGCGAAAAGTATCGCTCAAACAAGGATCGAAGCTTGAAGGGACTCCTATGGATAAGATTGTGCGTACGCTTGAAGCAAATGGTTACGAAGTGATCGGGTTAGACTAATGACAGATGAACGTATTCATATCCTGAGGGATATTTTATTAGAATTGCATAATGGAGCCTCTCCAGAGTCCGTTCAGGAACGATTTGATGCTACTTTTACAGGTGTATCTGCTATTGAGATTTCCCTCATGGAGCACGAGTTGATGAACTCTGACTCAGGCGTTACCTTTGAAGATGTCATGGAACTCTGTGATGTGCATGCTAATCTCTTTAAAAATGCTGTTAAGGGTGTCGAAGTTGAAGATACCGAGCATCCTGGTCACCCTGTGCGTGTCTTTAAGGATGAAAATCTAGCTCTCCGTGCTGCCTTGATTCGGGTCCGTAGATTGCTCTCGACTTATGAATCTGTGGACGATGAGGAAATGCTGGCGGAGATGCGCAAAGGCTTGGTGCGTCAGATGGGGCTTGTTGGTCAATTTGATATCCACTACCAGCGCAAGGAAGAGCTCTTTTTTCCTATCATGGAACGTTATGGACATGATTCACCTCCCAAAGTCATGTGGGGAGTTGATGATCAGATTAGGGATCTCTTTCAAACAGCTTTAGCGGCAGCTAAGTCGCTCCCAGAAGTGCCAATTTCCACCGTAAAGGAAGCTTTTGAAGCTTTTGCGACAGAGTTTGAAAGTATGATTTTTAAGGAAGAATCAATCCTTCTCATGATTCTGCTTGAATCCTTTACCCAGGATGACTGGATTCAGATTGCTGAGGAAAGTGATGCCTATGGATATGCTATTATCCGTCCGTCTGAGAAATGGGTTCCTGAACGTCAACGTTTTGTTGAGGAAAAAATTGTAGAAGAACCAACTCATCCAGAAACTGTAGATGGCCAAGTTCAGAAGATCATTGATACGCCAGAAGGTCAGTTTACCATTACCTTTACACCTAAGGAAAAGGAAACAGTGCAAGACCGTCATAGTCAACAGGCTTTTGGCAATGGCTATCTCTCAGTTGAACAGGCGAATCTTATCCTTAATCATTTGCCGATGGAGATTACCTTTGTTAATAAGGATGATATTTTCCAGTATTACAATGACATACGGCCAGCAGATGAAATGATTTTCAAGCGGGCACCGTCCCAAGTTGGACGAAATGTCGAACTATGCCATCCACCAAAATATTTGGAGAAAGTCAAAGCGATTATGCAAGGTCTTCGTGAAGGGAAAAAAGACAAGTACGAGATGTGGTTCAAGTCAGAATCACGTGGAAAGTTTGTCCATGTCACTTACGCAGCTGTCCACGATCAAGCAGGAGAGTTTCAAGGAGTCTTGGAATATGTTCAGGACATCCAACCCTACCGTGAGATTGATACAGACTTTTTCCGTGGATTAGAATAAGGAGAAAAAATGAGTTACGAGCAAGAATTTATGAAGGAATTTGAAACCTGGATTAATACCCAGATTATGATCAACGATATGGCTCTTAAGGAAAGTCAAAAGGTCTATGAAGAAGATCAAGATGAGCGCGCTAAAGATGCCATGATTCGCTACGAGAGTCGCTTGGATGCCTACCAGTTCTTACTAGGTAAATTTGAAAACTTCAAGGCAGGCAAGGGATTCCATGATTTACCAGAAGGTTTGTTTGGCGAGAGAAATTATTAATGTTTAGAAATTAGAAAGGAGGCTGGGACAAAAGTCCTAGCCTCTCAATTGTCTTTGGAGTGTCGAGCAAGACGCAGTGGTTGAGTGGGCTCGACTACGCTGATTTCATCAGCTTTTACAGCCCTACTCAACTGTGCGGAGGTGGGACGACGAAATCGAATTCTACCGAATTACCGATTTCTGTCCCACTCTCTTTTTCATTGTTCCTTGAGCCTTTTTGTGTTACAATGTTAGCATGAAAACGAAAAATATTATTAAAACAGGTTTAGTCGTGGCAGGGCTTGGAGCACTTGCCTTTGGTACTAAGAAAGTAGCTGATGATCACAAACTCATGAAGACACAGGAAGAGTTAACCGCTATTGTGCGTGACTATTTCTCAGAAATGGGTGAGATTGGGACTCTTTATGTCCAAGTATACGAAAGTAGCCTAGAACGTCTTGTTGGTGGTGTCATTTTTGAAGATGGTCGTCACTATACCTTTGTCTATGAAGATGAAGATCTCATCTACGAGGAGGAAGTCTTATGATTTCTCCTAATAGCTTAGAAGAATTAGCAAATCTAGTAGAGCAGGATGGGAAGAAGGTCTTCCTTTTTGTTGCGGATTGGTGCGGCGACTGCCGTTATATCTATCCTGCCTTGCCAGAGATTGAAGAGGCAAATCCAGAGTTCACTTTTATACGGGTAGACCGAGATGAGTACATGGAACTTGCTAAACTTTGGGATGTATACGGGATTCCAAGTCTTGTTGTTTTAGACAAGGACAAGGTGATTGGACGTTTTGTCAATCGTGACCGTAAAACCAAGGGGCAAATCAATGACTTTTTAGCAAGTTTGAAATAGGAGAAAAGAATGATTTTTACATATAATAAAGAACATGTCGGCGATGTCCTTATGGTCATCGTGAAAAACAGTGGAGATGCCAAACTAGATGTTGAGCGTAAAGGTAATGTAGCGCGTGTTTTCCTAAAAGAAACTGGTGAGACTGTCGCTTGGAACATTTTTGAAGTTTCTAGCATGTTTGAAATCGCTGAGCGCGGTCAAGTCTTTTTAACTGACGACCAAGTAGCACGTTTGAACCAAGAATTGCAAGAAGAAGGATTTGCTGAAGAAATCATCAATGATAAGGAACCAAAATTTGTGGTTGGTGAGATTGTAGAGATGGTGGCACATCCAGATAGTGACCACCTCAATATCTGTCAAGTTTCTGTTGAGAATGACAGAACAGTACAAATCGTGGCAGGTGCTCCCAATGCACGTGTCGGTTTGAAAACTATTGTAGCTCTTCCAGGAGCTATGATGCCAAAAGGCAATCTCATTTTCCCAGGGGAACTTCGTGGGGAAAAGAGCTTTGGTATGATGTGTAGTCCTCGTGAATTGCATTTGCCAAATGCACCACAAAAACGTGGTGTCATTGAACTGTCAGACGACCAAGTTGTTGGAACTCCATTCGATCCGGCTAAACACTGGACAGCTTAATTGCTAACTAGTATCTATTAAACTAGATAGGAGAAAGTAAGATGGCAAAAAATGTAGTGATTACAGGTGCAACATCAGGTATCGGTGAAGCCATTGCGCGTGCATATCTAGAAAAAGGTGAGAATGTTGTACTCACAGGGCGTCGAACAGAAAGGCTCAAAACTCTAAAAACTGAATTCGCAGAAGCCTTTCCAAATCAAAAAATCTGGACCTTTCCGTTAGATGTTACAGATATGAGCATGGTAAAGACTGTTTGTTCAGAAATTTTAGAGACAGTAGGTCAGGTTGAAATCTTGGTCAATAATGCTGGACTGGCTCTAGGCTTATCGCCTTATCAGGACTATGAAGAGTTGGATATGTTGACCATGCTGGATACCAATGTCAAGGGTTTAATGGCTGTTACACGCTGTCTCTTGCCTTCCATGGTAGCAACTAATCAAGGGCATATTATCAATATGGGATCTACTGCAGGGATTTACGCATATGCAGGTGCAGCAGTCTATTCAGCAACCAAGGCTGCAGTCAAAACTTTTTCAGACGGGCTTCGGATTGACACCATTGCGACAGATATCAAGGTGACCACTATTCAGCCTGGTATTGTAGAGACTGACTTTTCTAAGGTCCGTTTCCATGGAGATGAGGCACAGGCGGCGATGGTCTATCAGGGACTTGAAGCCTTGCAGGCGCAAGATATTGCAGATGCTGTTGTCTATGTAACCAGTCAACCACGACGAGTACAAATCACAGATATGACCATCATGGCCAATCAACAAGCAACTGGATTTATGATTCATAGAGATTAATATTATTTTTAAAAAAGTTACAAATCTTGTAACTTTTTTTAATTTCCTTCGAATAGATAAGTAGGAGGATTAAAAATGTATAATAAAGTTATCATGATTGGACGTTTAACGTCTACACCAGAATTGCACAAAACCAACAACGACAAGTCAGTGGCTCGTGCGACCATTGCCATTAACCGTCGTTTCAAGGACCAAAATGGGGAACGTGAAGCTGACTTCATCAATATTGTTATCTGGGGGAAACTTGCTGAAACTTTGGCTAGCTATGCAAGCAAAGGTAGTCTCATTTCTGTAGACGGGGAGCTTCGTACCCGTAAGTTCGAGAAGAATGGTCAGACCAACTATGTGACCGAAGTTCTCGCTACAGGCTTCCAACTTTTAGAAAGTCGTGCCCAACGTGCTATGCGTGAAAATAATGCAGGCCAAGACTTAGCAGATTTAGTTTTAGAAGAAGAGGAACTTCCCTTCTAGTAATAATAAAGAAAGCTGGTTCGTCAATAGACCAGCTTTTTTGGTTTATAATAGTCAAATGATTCGGGAATTATTTCTTTGAAATAAAATAGTTAAATGCAATAGTACAATAAAATCAAGCACTTTTTTTGAAAAAATAGTAAAATAAAGTAAAGTATATTCAAAATTTTCAGAAAAAGGAACGAAGCTTGAAGGGAAACAAAGAGAGAAAAGAACAGTTGAAATGGTTGATAAAACGGATATTACTGCTGATTCCAGTGGCCTGTCTTCTCTTCTGGGTCTATACAGTTTGTCAAACGACTAGTATGAATGAAAAGACTAAGATTGGTGTCACCTATATGACCATGAATAATGAGTTCTATAAAAGTATTCATTCGGAAATTAGTCGAATTGCTGACGAGAGGGGAGCTCTGGTTTATGTCCGAGATCCAGAATTGGACGAAGAAAGACAGTGCCAACAAATCGATGATTTTTGCGCTCAAAAAGTCAATGTGATTGTGATTAATCCGGTCAAGGGGGATAGTCAACTAATTTTAAGGGCTCTTGAAAAAGCTAGAAAACAAGGGATTAAGATTATTGCAGTAGATACTCAGTTGAAGAATTTTAAGCCTGATGCTAGTATTGTATCCGATAACTACCAAGCAGGAGTATTGATTGCGAAAGAGCTGATGAAACGCTCTTCTAGTGCTCGGATACTCCTCTTGGAGCATAAAGGAACAATTTCAGCAGATACACGGATTCAGGGATTTAAGGATACTATCGAAGGACACGAATCTTATCAGATTGTCTCGGAACTAGAAACTAAGGGACAGACAGAAATTGCGATGCCAACTGTACGCAACTTCTTGCAACTAGAATTTGAGATCGATACCTTGGTTGCCTTAAATGACCGTTCAGCTATAGGAGCTTTAGCTGCTATTAAGGAGAAAGGAATTAGCTACCCCATTGCGATTTATGGAATTGATGGTTCACCAGATATGAAATCTTTATTGCATTCAACAGATGATGTTGTGGGAACAGTTGCTCAGTCTCCTTTGCAGATGGGAGATCGCGTGATGGAAGTCATCCAGGATATTGTTGATGGGAAGAGCTACTCTGAAGAAGTAACCATTCCAGTTCAAATAATGACAAAGGAAAACATCGATCGATTCGATGTGAATGGGTGGCAGTGATGAGAAAATTTAGAGGTGTGCGATACAGTTTGATCCTCCTGATGATCGTGAATTTTATTGCAGTCATGCTCAATAGTATTATCTATCTTCAAGCAACCAACTATATCATCGTCCAACGACAAGCTTCTTTGTTAGTAGAACGCTTAGATCGCGTTCCTTTTGCGCCTTCTCTGACCTTTTGGTTGTCTGCGCTCTTATTTGCTGGGATTGCCTTGATATCGATGGCTCGTTATCGTCCTCAAACGAGCCGATGGTCTATCTTTGATAAACGAAATATTCTAGAGATTCTCCTGATGTTGCTCTTGATGTGGGTTCAAAATATAGCTTATAATGGGATTATTCTCTTGGTTTTTGCGGATATTTTCTATGGTTCTAAAGAGTTGAATACTAAACGAGACCGCAAGTATTGGTTTGCGTTTATACTAGTGAGTTTCCTGATGCTTCTTGTGACCAACTCAGACGTTTTTTCACTTTTCTTTCCGATTCCGTCCTTGGATACGTATATTCAGTTTTATCCGTCCTCCCTCCGAATTTTGGCCTTTTTTCTGAAGAATTCTCTCTATGCCTCAAATTTGGTGTTCTTCATTATTTCGCTTTTGTTTTATATTATGAATGTCCTTGCGGAGAACCACGAAGTGGAAGAGGAATTGGCCATGGTATCCAAAGTTAATACGGAGTTGAACAACTATATGGCCTTATCTGAGAAAATTGCAGAGGATCGGGAGCGTAAGCGGATTGCTCGTGAGATTCACGATACCTTGGGGCATGCGTTAACAGGAATCTCAGCTGGTTTAGATGCAGTTGGAGTCTTGATTGATATCGATCCTAATCGGGCAAAAGAACAGGTAAAAAATGTGTCAGAAGTCGTCCGCGAAGGTATTCAAGATGTGAGAGGCTCTCTCAATCGCCTTCGGCCAGGAGCTCTTGAGGGACGAACTCTCAAAGATGCTTTAGAAAAGATGATTCATGAGTATCAGAATCTTTCAAATTTACAGGTTGATTTAATCTATGAATGGGTTGATGTCGATATGGACGTCATGATTGAAGATACGATTTTTCGTGTGATTCAAGAGTCTATGACCAATGCGGTTCGTCACGGCCATGCTAGTCTAATGGAACTTCATTTTTTTGAGGATGAAGCAGATTACATAATAGAGTTGCAGGACAATGGAGTTGGGTTTGAAACCTTGACTTATGGATATGGGCTCAAGCAGATGATGGAGCGTATTTCTATCCTAGGAGGACAGCTCCAATTTGAAAGTCGCGATGGATTTTTCACACGAGTCAGTTTACCGAAATAAAAAGAAGGGAGATAAGAGATGGTGATAAAAGTAATGGTGGCAGATGACCAGTCTTTGATTCGAGAATCTCTGAAAATTATTTTGTCAGCTCACTCCGATATCGAAGTGGTAGCAACAGTAGAAGATGGGAATCATGTCTTGTCGAGCATCCCACAAACTCATCCTGATCTAATTTTGATGGATATTCGGATGCCAGGTATGGATGGAGTTTTGGCTACAAAAGAAGTAAAAGAGCATTATCCGGATATCAAAATTATTATTTTAACGACCTTTGATGATGATGAATTTATCTATAGTGCGCTCAAATATGGTGCTTCAGGATATCTCTTAAAAGGGACCTCGACAGATGAGCTCTATGAAGCTATTAAGGTGGTGTATCAGGGTGGAGCTATGATTAACCCTAATATCGCTAGCAAAGTCTTTCAAATTTTCTCGCAGATGGCTAAATCCAACTTTTCTATTACTGTGGATGAAGATAATGTCAAAGATTTAAGCACTACGGAATGGCGAATTATTCAAGAAATTGGTTATGGCGAGTCTAACAAAGAAATTGCCGCCAAACTTTTCTTGTCAGAAGGAACCGTGCGCAATTACTTATCAACGATTTTGGCAAAATTAAACCTACGTGATCGAACGCAATTAGCGATTTGGTCAGTCCAAACAGGAGTGACCAGACGCGATTTTTCAAAAGGGAATACGGAATGAAATTAAAGCGAAAGCATCTTTATTTTGGGATTGGGCTCCTTATTATGCTCTGTGTAAGTGCGGGGGTTTATGGGTGGAAACAGCAACCAACCGTGCTTCATATAGGAGTTTATGCAGGTTCTAGTTGGGATGTACCAACCAGTCAACGTTCGCATGCTTTGGATCGAGCAATTGAAAAATTTGAAAAATCCCATCCCAATGTCCGTGTGGAGTATGAAAATGGAATTCCACAGTCTGAATATTCAAACTGGCTCTCAGAAAAAATTGTTTCAGGAAAGACACCGGATGTCTTTATGGTCTCTGAACAAGATATTTCTTTATTGGCAGCGCGTGGCGTTTTAGAAAATTTGAATGGTTATATGAGTCAAAAAGATCAGGCTACTTTTTATACCGCTGCATTTGAATCCTGTGTCTATCAGGAACAACCCTATGCATTACCTTACGAAAGCAATCCTATTTTAATGTGTGTCAATAAAGATTTGCTGGATAAGGAAGGTATTGAGGTTCCCAAAGAAGGTTGGAGTCTTGAAGAATTTTATGAGATTTGTAAGGAACTAACCAAAGATACCAATGGAGATGGGCAATTGGACCAATTTGGGAGTACAGAATACACCTGGAAAGAAGCTTTGGCAGCAAATGGAGGCAGTCTCTTTCAAGGAGGGATGCTCAAGCTCACAGCTCCAGAAGTCAAAGAATCTTTGACTTTTCTGCAAAAATTGGAAGAGTTAAATAAAAATTATAAGGTTAGTTTCAAAGATTTTGACCAGGGGAAAGTAGCGTTTTACCCCATGACCTTGGCTCAATATAGGACTTATAAACCTTATCCCTATCATGTTTCCAAATATTCAAACTTCACCTGGACCTGTATTCCTATGCCTGCTAAGTCAAAAACCACCAAGGCGACCTTGGTTACGACGACTTCTTTTGCCATGTCTGCTCGGACTCCTCATTCAAAGTTGGCTTGGGAGTTGATGCAAGTGTTGACAGAGGATCCAGAAATCCAACAAACTCTTTTTGCTGAATCTCAAGGGATTTCTGTCATGCCTGATGTAGTCAAGAGTCGTTCTAGTAAAGATCTTCTGCAAGTGGATGATTTTGGGGTAGATTCCTTAACCAATCAGACCTTGAACCGGATTATGGAACAAGCTGTTGAAAGTAGTCCCAAGAATGTCTCAAAAGAGGTGTTAGAAAAGCTAGACTACTTGATTGGCAATGCCTTGCGCAATCAAGATGTTGAGAACCGCCTGCCGCAAATTCAAAGGGAGATTGAAAGTAGTCTTCAGGTAGGATTTTAAAGAAAAAAAGATGACATCGTGTCAAGTGACAGATGTCATTTTTTTATTGCTAAATGTCATGTTTATAATGTGACATTTGACAATGTAAAAACGCTTTCAAATAATCTACAATAGAGTCAAATAAAGGAGGCGTAGCAAAATGAAATACCTCATTTTAGTCAGTCATGGAGGATTGGCAGAAGGCCTAAAAACATCACTAGCTATGTTTGCTGGTGATAAGATGAGCCAGGTCATCGCAGTTGGACTAAAAGAAGGAAAATCGGTCGATGATTTTGCAGTTGATTTTAGAGAAAGCATTTCAGAATTGACAGCAGATGATTCTGTGCTGGTCTTGGCAGATATTGTAGGTGGTAGTCCATTAACCACGGCAGCCACTGTCCTAGAAGAAGCTGGAAAGCTAGATGGAGCTTTGATCCTTGGTGGGATGAACCTCACCATGGCCTTGACAGCAGTTGTGATGAAGGATGTGTTGGATGGAGAGGATTTGTCAGCCACCATCTTATCAGAAGCACAATCTGCACTACAGCCTTTTGAAGTTTCAGCCACTAGTGCTGAAGAAGATGATGACGATATTTAATAGGGAGGTACCTTATGGTAGTAACATTTGTACGGATTGATGACCGCATGATTCACGGTCAAACAGTCACACGCTGGGCAAAGGAAAAACCATGTGATGGTTTGATTGCCGTAAACGATGCAGCAGCATCAAACAAGGTTTTAATTCAAGCATACAAGGGTGCGTCAGACAAGAAAACCTTTGTATGGACAAAGGAAGCCTTTAAAGAAAAATCAGCAAAAGTAACGGAATCTGACAGTCGGTACTTCTTGATTACCAAAAACCCAATTGATATGAAGGAAATTTTGGTGGATCAAGGTTTTGTCCCAGGAGATGTTAAAGAAATCATTGTTGGCCCTGCAAATGATCGACCTGGTGCAGTGAAATTGGGTAATAACCAATCCATCACACAGGAAGAAGCAGAAGCCTTCCAAGCCATTCAAGCAGCAGGATATAAGGTGAAATTCCAGTTGTTGCCTGATGTTTCGATCGGTTATTGGGATGATTTCAAATCAAAATTTGGTTTTTAAAACTAACAGTTCAACTGTTAAATAAATTTACAAACAAAAAGGAGCGTTTGTTATGACAATTTCATGGATTCAAGCAATCTTGCTTGCTGTTTTCGCCAGCTTGTCTTCAATGCCTGGTATGGGAGGTTCCAGTATCGGGAACTATACACTCGGTCGTCCCTTGATCGGTGGGTTGATTTCAGGTTTAATTCTTGGAGATGTGACAACCGGTATTATGGTCGGGGTTGCCCTTCAAGTCGTTTATATCGCCTTGGTAACACCTGGTGGAACCGTATCTGCCGATGTTCGTGCCATCTCTTATATCGGTGTTCCTCTTGCTATCTTGTTTGTGCATGCAAATCACATCACAGATGAAGCTGGAATTGCAGCAGCTGCAGCCCCAATCGGTGCGGCCGTTGGAACAATCGGTACAGTTCTTTTCTACGGAACAGCTACCATGAACTTGCTTTGGCAACACATTGGTTGGAAAGCCGTTGAAGAAGGAAACTTCAAAAAACTCTACGCAGTTGACTGGGTTTACCCATGGATCTCTCACTTCCTCTTCTCTTTCCTTCCAACTATGATTATCACTAAATATGGTGAAAACATGGTTGATTTGATGAAACTTTACCTTCCTATGGATGGTTTCTGGATGAAAGCTCTCTTTACAGTCGGAGCTCTTCTCCCATGTGTCGGTATTGCTATCTTGTTGAAACAAATTGTTACAAAAGCAACTGACTTCATTCCATTCTTTGTTGGATTTACCTTGGCTAAATCTCTCGGCTTGAACTTAGTAGCTAGTGCGGTTGTTTCATTGATCTTTGCAGTAATCTACTATGAACTTGAAGTAATCAAATCTATGAAAGCTGTTCCAGCTGGGGCTGTTTACGTAGACGATGATGAGGAGGATATTTAAAATGGCTGATAGAAAGAAAATTTCAAAGAAAACATTAGCAAAAGCATTTCATCATTGGTATTATGGTCATTTGACTTGTTTCTCTCAAGAACACATGCAAACCTTTGGGTACTTGACTTCTATGCTTCCAATCGTAGAAGAAATGTATGATACAAAAGAAGAACAAAAAGATGCTATGCAAACCTATACTGCCTTCTTCAATACTGAACCACAACTTGGATCTCTTGTTGTAGGGATTACAGCTGGTTTGGAAGAAGCACGTGCAAATGGAGATGCAGTAGATGGTGAAACCATCAATGGGATGCGTGCCGGTTTAATGGGACCAATCGCTGGTATTGGTGACTCTTTGATCGTTGGTACCTTGATTCCAGTTCTTTTGGGGATTGCACTTGGTCTTTCAAAAGGTGGTAACGTCGCTGGTGCTATCTTCTACATCGTCGTGTGGAATTTCCTAGTCTACTTTGGTATGCGCTTTGCCTTCTTTAAAGGGTATCAATTAGGGGATAAAGCCGTTGAATTTCTTGTAGGACCAAAAGGACAAGCTCTTCGTAAAGCGATCAGCGTTGTTGGTGGTATGGTTATTGGTGCCGTAGCAGCGACTTGGGTCTCTGTTACAACAGCACTCGAATTCAAAAATGCTAACGGAGAAGCCTTCCTTAAAATTCAAGAAAAGATTGATGGTGTTTATCCAGGTCTCTTGACAGCAACCTTCATCACTATTTGCTGGTGGTTGATGTCTAAGAAAAAAGTATCACCAAACAAAGTCATGTTAATTCTAGTTGTTGTTGCCTTAATTGGTGTTGCTCTAGGTATCTTTGACCCACATCTTAATTACTAAGGTCAAGAGACCCCAATATTTACTAGTAAAAATTTTGAGAATGAAGTAGACTAATCTCCTTCTCTTACACTTCATTCTCAATTTTTATCAGGAGGATTTTCATGGTTACAAAACAAGAACTTGTTAATGGATATGAAATAGAAATTAAGTATCAACGCCACATGCTTGAAAATTTGGGTCGTTGGTTCAGTTTGCTCTTTATCACTGCTAGTATTGGTGTGGTATTGATTTATCTTTTTCATAAAACCTTCCTCCCACTCTTAATTTTCGGAATTTTACTTGCCTTGATTGGAATATTAGGAATGGTGGTTTTTGGATATGGTATCTATCGCGGGCGGATCAATCTCCAAAAGGTTATCGATGATTTCAATCAAAAATTGACGATTCTCAATTAATATTAAAGGAACATCTCTTTCACTTTAGAGGTGTTTTTTTCTTGACTATTTCTGACTAAGTGATACAATAGAACTATGGTTTAGCACTCATAGATAAAGAGTGCTAATAATATGATTGTCTTATGGAGGAAAGCAGATGTTGAAACCATTAGGAGACCGTGTGGTCTTGAAAATTGAAGAAAAAGAACAAACTGTCGGAGGCTTTGTCCTGGCAGGATCAGCCCAAGAAGAAACGAAAACAGCTACTGTAGTGGCTACTGGACAAGGTGTTCGTACCTTGAGCGGTGAGTTAGTCGCTCCAAGTGTAAAAGCTGGAGATCATGTTTTAGTTGAAGCTCATGCGGGTATTGATGTTAAAGATGGGGATGAAAAATACCTCATCGTAGGTGAAGCTAGTATCTTGGCAATCGTTAAAGAATAATAGGAGAAAGTAAGTATGGCAAAAGACATTAAATTTTCATCTGATGCACGTTCAGCTATGGTTCGTGGCGTTGATATTCTAGCAGATACTGTTAAAGTAACTTTGGGACCTAAAGGTCGTAACGTTGTGCTTGAAAAATCATTTGGTTCTCCATTGATTACCAATGATGGTGTAACAATCGCCAAAGAAATTGAATTGGAAGACCATTTTGAAAATATGGGTGCCAAATTGGTATCAGAAGTAGCTTCTAAGACTAATGATATTGCTGGTGATGGGACTACTACTGCAACAGTATTGACTCAGGCTATCGTTCGTGAAGGAATCAAAAACGTAACTGCCGGTGCAAATCCAATTGGTATCCGCCGAGGGATTGAAACAGCAGTTGCTGCAGCAGTAGAAGCTTTGAAGAATACGGCTATCCCTGTTGCTAACAAAGAAGCGATTGCGCAGGTCGCCGCCGTTTCATCTCGTTCTGAAAAAGTTGGTGAATACATTTCTGAAGCCATGGAAAAAGTTGGGAAAGACGGAGTTATCACTATTGAAGAATCACGTGGTATGGAAACCGAGCTTGAAGTGGTAGAAGGAATGCAATTTGACCGTGGTTACCTCTCACAATACATGGTTACTGATAATGAAAAAATGGTTGCAGACCTTGAAAATCCATACATTTTAATCACTGACAAGAAGATTTCAAATATCCAAGAAATCTTGCCACTTCTAGAAAGTATTCTTCAAAGCAGTCGTCCGCTCTTGATTATTGCAGATGATGTTGATGGTGAAGCACTGCCAACCCTTGTTTTGAACAAGATTCGTGGTACTTTCAACGTAGTTGCTGTTAAGGCTCCTGGTTTTGGTGACCGACGTAAAGCTATGTTGGAAGACATTGCAATTTTGACAGGTGGAACCGTTATTACTGAAGACCTTGGACTTGAGTTGAAAGATGCTACTATCGAAGCTTTAGGTCAAGCATCTAAAGTGTCTGTTGATAAAGATAGCACAGTCATTGTTGAAGGTGCAGGAAATCCTGAAGCGATTGCTAACCGTGTAGCTGTCATCAAGTCTCAAATCGAAACAACAACTTCAGAATTCGACCGTGAAAAACTCCAAGAACGCCTGGCTAAATTATCAGGTGGAGTAGCAGTTATCAAGGTCGGTGCTGCAACTGAAACTGAATTGAAAGAAATGAAACTCCGCATCGAAGATGCCCTTAACGCTACCCGTGCAGCAGTAGAAGAAGGAATTGTTGCAGGTGGTGGTACTGCCTTAGTGAATGTCATTCCAGCTGTTGAGGCCTTAGAATTGACAGGTGACGAAGCAACAGGACGTAGCATTGTTCTTCGTGCCTTGGAAGAACCAGTTCGCCAAATTGCCTACAATGCAGGCTATGAAGGTTCAATCGTTATCGATCGTTTGAAAAATGCAGAAGCTGGTACAGGCTTTAACGCTGCGACAGGTGAATGGGTGAACATGATTGAAGCAGGTATTATCGACCCTGTTAAGGTTAGCCGTTCAGCCCTTCAAAACGCAGCTTCAGTAGCAAGTCTTATCTTGACAACAGAAGCAGTTGTGGCTAACAAACCAGAACCTGTAGCACCAGCTCCAGCTATGGACCCATCAATGATGGGTGGTTACTAGAGAATATAAAAATAACAGGTAGAGATGAAAGATTTTCTACCTGTTTTTTTACATGAAATGCAAAAGAGGAAGTTATGCTTCCTCTTGTTTATTTTATGGTTTGATAACTTCAGCTCCACCCATGTATGGACGAAGGATTTCTGGAATAGTAACAGAACCATCTTCGTTTTGATAGTTTTCAAGAATAGCAGCGACGGTACGTCCAACGGCAAGTCCAGAACCGTTCAAGGTATGTAGAAGTTTAACCTTACCATCGGCTTCATCACGGTAACGGATTTGGGCACGACGTGCTTGGAAATCTTCTGTATTGGAACAGCTTGAGATTTCACGGTAGGTATTTTGTGCTGGGATCCAAACTTCCAAGTCGTAAGTCTTAGCAGCTGAGAAGCCCATATCTCCTGTAGAAAGAGCAACTACACGGTATGGCAAGTTGAGTTTTTGAAGGATGTTTTCAGCGTTGGCTGTCATCTTTTCAAGTTCTTCGTATGATTCTTCAGGCTTGGCAAATTTCACCATTTCTACCTTGTGGAATTGGTGCAAACGAATCAAACCGCGAGTATCGCGACCAGCAGAACCAGCTTCAGAACGGAATGATGGACTCATAGCAGTAAAGTAGATTGGCAGTTCCTTACCATCAATAATTTCATCACGGTAGTAGTTAGTCAAAGGTACTTCAGCTGTAGGAATGAGGACATAGTTGGTATCGCTGATCTCAAAAGTATCTTCCTTGAATTTTGGATATTGGCCAGTACCAAACATAGAATCATGGTTAACCATGTAAGGGGTGATGACTTCAGTATAACCTTCCTTACCATGCTCATCTAGCATAAAGTTGTAGATGGCACGTTCCAAGCGAGCTCCGAGGCCTTTATAGAAGAGGAAACGAGCTCCAGTGACTTTTCCACCACGTTCCCAGTCAAGAATACCAAGATCTTCTCCGAGATCCCAGTGGGCTTTTGGTTCAAAGTCAAACTCACGAGGAGTTCCCCAACGGCGAACTTCTACGTTATCATCTTCGTCTACCCCAATAGGAACACTGTCAGCTGGGATGTTTGGAAGAGTAGTGGTAAATTCTGTCAATTTAGCATCGATTTCAGCTAATTCTGCATCGAGTGCTTTGACTTCGGCAGATAGGGTTTGCATGGCAGCAATCTTATCATCGGCATTTTCCTTATTGCGCTTAGCTTGAGCAATTTCAGCAGAAACCGTGTTACGCTCTGCCTTGAGGGTTTCAACCTTAACCAAGATGTCACGACGTTTAGCATCGATTTCTTTCATCTCGTTCAAGATAGCAGCATCTACACCACGTGTAGCCAATTTTTCTGCGACAGCATCAAAGTCTGTACGAATACGTTTGATATCTAGCATATAAACTCCTTTATGAAAAAAGCACACCTGACAAAGCGTTGGAGTGGCAGAGCCACGGTTCCATCCAACTTCACAGGTGTGCACTTGATTCTGTATTTGATTTAAAACAACGGTAGAATTTCACCTATCTCTCCTATCTGCTCACAGCACCCGCAGACTTTCTGGAAGGAGAGGATAACCTACTTATCCGTTTCTATGATTATACTAAACTTTCTATTTTTTTGCAAATAGATTTTTGATTTTACGACCGATGATTTGGAGTAAGGTTGGAAGCTTCACAACCTTTTCATTTCCGATTTTTTCCCGAGCAATTTTAAGAATTTTTCCGGAGTCTTTTGAGGCAAAGAGGAATTTTCCTTGGTCTGTAAAAACTTCAAAATGACGACTAACCTTACGGCCTGAAACATTGGCTCCGATTTGATTAACGCTAGACCATGGGATTTGAATATAATCCTCAATATTGCGATCCGAGTAAAACTCCAAGGCTTGGTCTCCTACCAGAAATTTTCCAACTTTTCCTTGTATAGAGAGGTAAGAAGTTCCAGTAGTTTGTAAGTCAACGACTTTGTTGAGAGATTGTGCCATGATTAGTCTTCCTTACTTTCACCGAAAAATGCTTGGTAGAGAGCCTTAAGAGCCGCTTTTTCTTGGTCTTTGTGAACAACGAACATGATAGAAACTTCACTAGAACCTTGTGACATCATTTGAATGTTGATATTGTTTTCAGATAAGGCACGAGTGGCTGTAGCAGTTACACCGATATGGCGCTTCATTTTTTCGCCAACAATCATGATGATAGACAGGTCATGTTCGATTTCAGCGTGGTCGACCTCTGCTTTTTGAACTAATTGACGAAGGATTTCTTCTTCTTTAATAGGAGTTAATTCTCGTGAACGTAAAATGATAGATAGGTCATCGATACCAGTTGGCATATGTTCCCAACCAATATTCAGGTCTTCTAGAATTTGAAGTACTTTACGACCAAAACCAACTTCGCGGTTCATCAGGTACTTGGACATATTGATGCTGACAAAACCAGAATCACCAGCAATCCCCACTACTGGGAATTCATCACTGCTGTGTTTCAGAACGATGCGAGTACCTGGATGGTCAGGATTATTGGTATTTTTGATAACAAGAGGGATTTTTCCGCGGTAGGCTGGAAGGAGTGCTTCGTCATGTAGTACAGAGAAACCTGCATAGGCCAATTCCCGCATTTCACGGTAAGTCAATTCAGGGATTGAGTGTGGCTTGTGAATGATACCAGGGTGGGCAGCAAAAATTCCGTCAACATCAGTAAAGTTTTCATAAAGGTCAGCTTTAACTCCAGCTGCGATAATTGAACCAGTAATATCTGATCCACCACGAGAGAAGGTACAGATTTGATTTTCCTTGGTCACGCCAAAGAATCCTGGGATAACTAGAACTTCTGTACCATTATTGAGCTCTTCGATTTTATCATAACTTGAAGGAATGATGCGAGCATTTCCAGGTTCGCTTGTAACAACAATACCAGCCTCTCGCGGATGAACATAGCGAGCTTCTAATCCATTTTGGTTAAAGTAAGCTGCAATGAGTTTAGCGTTGTTATTTTCCCCTGCAGCAAGGAAGGTATCGTAAAGAAATTCATTGTTTTCAATTGGAAGGGTAGCGAGAGTTCGGATGCTTTTAGAGATTCGTTCTAAAACAGCTGGTTTAAGCCCTAGTTCGCTAACCATTGCAGCGTAACGATCGATAATCCAATTTTGACTAGCACTGATATCATTTCCTGCTACATAATCACGATAATATTTAATCAAAGCATCCGTAACCTTGGTATCTTTAGCATCGCGCTTTCCTGGTGCAGATACAACTACAAAACGACGTTCAGGGTCACTTTTTACAATGTTTAAAACCTTTTTCAATTGGCTTGCAGAGGCGAGTGAACTTCCTCCAAATTTTACAACCTTCATAAGAACTCCTCAGTTAGTATTTTATACGATTATAGCAGAAAGAAGGGCTTTTTTCAATCTACAATAGGAAAGGCTACATCTTATTAGAGGTCTGGACCTGATTAGCTTAACTTAGTTATTTTTAGTATAGAAAATACCCTTTAAAAATCGGCTGATACACTTTTATACAATTTTTACTTGTATAACTAAAAAGAAAAAGATATACTTTGAAGATAAAATAATTTAATCAGCTTTTTAAATTAAAGGAGTGGCTATGAATCATATTATCTTTCAAATTCAAGACGATTTAGCGGTGATTACTTTAAATCGTCCCGAGGTGGCAAATGGTTTCCATATTCCTATGTGTGAAGAAATTTTAGAAGCACTGGAATTAGCTGAAAAAGACGATTCTGTTTCATTTATTCTCATCAATGCTGCTGGTAAGGTGTTTTCTGTCGGTGGCGATTTAGTTGAAATGAAACGTGCTGTAGATGAGGATGATATTGATTCCTTAACTCGAATTGCTGAATTGGTCAATACTATTTCTTATAAGATTAAACAGATTCCTAAACCTGTTATCATGGAGGTGGATGGAGCAGTTGCTGGAGCTGCAGCCAATATGGCCTTGGCAGTTGATTTCTGTATCGCATCTGACAAGTCTAAATTTATCCAGGCTTTTGTAGGTGTAGGATTGGCTCCTGACGCGGGTGGATTATTCTTGCTGACAAGATCGCTCGGTGCAACTAGAGCAACTCAATTAGCTATGACTGGAGAAGCTTTCACCGCTGAAAAGGCAATGGAGGCAGGAGCTCTATATCGTCTATGTACTAGTGAACAATTAGAGAAAACTAGAGAACAATTGTTGAAGAAGTTGAGACGTGGTTCTTCAAATTCCTATGCTGCGATTAAGAAACTTGTTTGGGAAAGTGAGTTCAAGCAGTGGCATGAATATGCTCAGCTTGAATTGGAACTACAAAAATCACTATCCTATACGGAAGATTTTAAAGAAGGTGTTCGTGCACATTCTGAAAGAAGACGTCCAAAATTTATCGGGAAATAAAAAATACTTGCACTATTCTTTGAAGTTTGATATACTTTTCTTGTCAAATGTTTTGATTATTAAACTTTTTTTGATAAAGGAGGGAAGAGAAATGGACTACCAACAAGTCAATGATTATTTAACATCAATTTTTAACAACGTCCTAGTGATCGAGGAAGTAAGTTTGCGAGGTAGTCGTTTCAAAGACATCTCTATCAAAGAAATGCACACGATTGATGTTATCGGTAAGTATCCAGAAGTGACTCCGAGTCAAGTTTCCAAAGAGTTGATGGTAACTCTAGGGACTGTGACAACGAGTTTAAACAATTTGGAGAGAAAAGGATACATCGAACGTATCCGTTCAGATCAAGATCGTCGTGTAGTACATCTGCATTTGACAAAGAAAGGTCGTCTCGTTCACCGTCTTCATAAACGTTTCCATAAGGCCATGGTCGAAAGAATTATCGAGGGCATGAGTCCTGAAGAGATTGAAGTTATGGGAAAAGGGTTAACTAATCTTTATCACTTTTTGGAGGATTTGAAGTAATGGCTTTTGCAAAAATAAGCCAGGTCGCTCATTATGCTCCAGAGCAGATTATCACTAACGAAGACTTGGCTCAGGTCATGGATACGAGTGATGAATGGATTTCAAGTCGGACAGGGATTAAAGAACGCCATATTTCTAAGACAGAATCAACAGGAGATTTGGCTACAGAGGTTGCAAAACAACTTCTAGAGAAGGCAGGGATTTCTGCTGAAGAGCTAGATTTCATCATTATAGCGACTATGACACCTGACTCAATGATGCCCTCAACCGCAGCTCGTGTTCAGGCAAAGATTGGCGCTCATAAGGCTTTTGCCTATGATTTAACAGCTGCTTGTAGTGGGTTTGTTTTTGCCCTATCGACTGCAGAAAAGTTCATTTCTTCAGGAACATATCGTAAGGGGTTGGTTATCGGTAGTGAGACCATGTCAAAATCTTTGGATTGGTCTGACCGCTCAACAGCTGTCTTGTTCGGAGATGGAGCTGGTGGTGTACTACTTGAGGCAAGTGACCAAAAACATTTCTTAGCTGAAAGTCTCAATAGCGATGGTTCTCGTGGTGAGTGTCTCACTTATGGACAGACAGGATTGATTTCACCATTTTCGATTCAAGAAGAACCAGATGTTTTCTTGAAAATGGATGGGAGAGCAGTTTTTGACTTTGCAATTCGAGACGTGGCTAAATCTATTAAACAGACCATCGAAAAAAGTCCAATATCAGCAGATGAACTCGATTATCTCTTGCTTCATCAAGCGAATATTCGAATTTTAGATAAGATGGCTAAAAAAATCGGTGTCGATCGTGACAAGCTTCCTGCTAATATGATGAAGTATGGAAATACTAGTGCGGCAAGTATCCCGATTTTACTTTCTGAGTGTGTAGAAGAAGGACTCATCCATTTGGATGGTAGCCAAAAAATTCTCTTGTCAGGTTTCGGTGGAGGTTTGACATGGGGCACACTTATTGTTACAATTTAGGTAATCATGTGGTGATCACATTGTTATAAAAAAACTATTTATTTTAAAGGAGTCTATCATGGCAGTATTTGAAAAAGTACAAGAAATTATCGTTGAAGAACTCGGAAAAGATGCATCAGAAGTAACACTTGAATCTACTTTTGATGATTTGGATGCAGATTCATTGGACTTGTTCCAAGTAATCTCAGAAATTGAAGACGCTTTTGATATCCAAATCGAAGCTGAAGACAACTTGAAAACAGTTGGCGACTTGGTTGCTTACGTTGAAGAGCAAACTAAATAATTAGAATAAATAAAGAAGGAGTAGGGGAGACCCGCTCCCTCTTGTTTAGGTAATAGTTTGACCGTCAAATTATAATAAAGTCGAACTATTACGTAAGCAAGACTTATGGAGGCAATATGAAAACACGTATCACTGAACTATTAAATATTAAATATCCTATCTTCCAAGGTGGAATGGCCTGGGTAGCAGATGGCGATTTGGCTGGAGCTGTTTCAAAAGCTGGTGGTCTCGGTATCATTGGTGGAGGAAACGCACCTAAGGAAGTGGTTAAAGCCAACATCGATAAGATTAAATCTTTAACAGACAAGCCTTTTGGTGTCAATATCATGCTCTTGTCTCCATTTGTTGATGATATTGTTGACCTTGTGATTGAAGAAGGGGTTAAGGTAGTCACAACTGGCGCAGGAAATCCAAGTAAATATATGGAGCGATTTCATGAAGCAGGAATCACCGTTATTCCTGTAGTCCCAAGTGTAGCTTTGGCTAAACGCATGGAAAAAATCGGTGCAGATGCCGTCATTGCTGAAGGTATGGAAGCCGGCGGACATATTGGTAAATTAACAACTATGACCTTGGTTCGCCAAGTTGCGGCGGCTGTTTCAATTCCTGTAATCGCTGCAGGTGGTATTGCAGACGGTGAGGGAGCTGCTGCTGGATTTATGCTTGGTGCGGAAGCTGTGCAAGTAGGAACTCGTTTTGTAGTTGCTAAAGAATCAAATGCTCATCCAAACTACAAAGCTAAGATTTTAAAAGCTCGTGATATTGATACAACGATTTCAGCACAACATTTTGGACACGCAGTTCGTGCCATCAAAAACCAATTGACTCGTGATTTCGAGCAAGCTGAAAAAGATGCCTTTAAACAAGAAAATCCAGACTTAGAAATCTTTGAACAAATGGGAGTTGGAGCCTTAGCTAAGGCTGTTGTCCATGGTGATGTGGATGGTGGTTCAGTGATGGCTGGTCAGATTGCAGGTCTGGTTTCGAAAGAAGAAACTGTTGAAGAAATCTTAAAAGATATTTACTACGGTGCAGCTAAGAAAATACAGGAAGAAGCCGCTCGTTGGGCAGGAGTTACAAGAAATGACTAAAACAGCCTTTCTATTTGCAGGTCAAGGAGCCCAGTACCTTGGAATGGGACGTGAGCTATACGACCAATATGCTATCGTCAAGGAAACAATCGATCAAGCTAGCCAGGTCTTAGGATATGATCTTCGTGACTTGATTGATAACGATGAAACGAAGCTAAATCAGACTCGTTACACACAACCAGCTATTTTGGCTACATCCGTTGCCATTTACCGACTACTAAAGGAGAAGGTTTACCAACCAGATATGGTGGCAGGTCTGTCTCTTGGAGAATATTCAGCCCTTGTAGCTAGTGGCGCTTTGAATTTTGAAGATGCAGTGGCACTAGTTGCTAAACGTGGAGCTTATATGGAAGAAGCGGCACCTGCTGGGTCTGGTAAAATGGTAGCCGTACTCAATACTCCAGTTGAAGTTATTGAACAAGCTTGTAAAGAAGCTTCTCAACTTGGTGTTGTGACTCCAGCTAACTACAATACCCCCAGTCAAATTGTTATTGGTGGAGAGGTAGTGGCGGTAGATCGTGCAGTCGAACTCTTGCAAGAAGCAGGAGCAAAGCGTTTGATTCCGCTAAATGTTTCTGGACCTTTCCATACAGGCTTATTGGAATCTGCTAGTCAAAAATTAGCTCAAGCTCTAGAAGATGTTGAGTTTAATGACTTTGCTTGTCCACTTGTTGGTAATACAGAAGCAAAGGTCATGGAAAAAGAACGAATTGCAGAACTCTTGACTCGTCAAGTTAAGGAACCTGTTCGTTTTTATGAGAGCATTGCAGTCATGCAAGAAGCGGGAGTCACTCGTTTTATCGAGATTGGCCCTGGAAAAGTCTTGTCAGGATTCGTCAAAAAGATTGATAAAACTGCTCAACTTGCTAATGTGGAAGATCAAGCAAGTTTGCTAGCACTCTTAGAAAATTAGACCAAAATAGTAGAAGTTCTGAAAGGAGAAAAATGAAACTAGAACAGAAAAATGTCTTTATTACAGGCTCAAGTCGAGGAATTGGTCTCGCCATTGCTCATAAATTTGCCAGCTTGGGAGCCAACGTTGTCTTGAATAGTCGTGGTGAAATCTCCGAGGAGCTTCTAGACGATTTTAAACCTTACGGGGTGAAGGTTCTTGCTATTTCTGGTGACGTCTCAGACTTCACAGATGCAAAACGTATGGTAGACCAAGCCATTGAAGAGCTAGGCTCAGTTGACGTCCTAGTGAATAACGCTGGGATTACTCAAGACACTCTCATGCTGAAGATGACAGAAGAAGATTTTGAGAAGGTCTTGAAAGTCAATCTAACGGGAGCCTTCAACATGACGCAAGCAGTCTTGAAACAGATGATAAAAGCACGTGAAGGTGCCATTATCAATATGTCTAGTGTCGTTGGTTTGATGGGAAATATCGGTCAAGCAAACTACGCTGCTTCTAAGGCTGGTCTAATTGGATTTACCAAATCAGTAGCACGTGAGGTGGCTAATCGTAATGTGCGTGTCAATGCCATTGCACCAGGAATGATCGAATCAGATATGACTGCAGTCCTATCTGATAAGGTAAAAGATGCCATGCTAGCACAAATTCCGATGAAACAATTTGGCCAAGCTGAGCAAGTGGCAGAGGTCACAGCCTTTCTTGCAAGCCAAGATTATCTAACGGGACAAGTCATTGCAATTGATGGTGGACTTACCATGCAATAAGAGTTAAAATAGAGGTATGAAAATGAAACTAAATCGTGTAGTAGTAACAGGTTATGGATTAACATCTCCAATTGGGAATACGCCAGAAGAATTTTGGAACAGTTTAAAGAATGGAAAGATTGGGATTGGTGAAATCACCAAGTTTGATCACAGTGCTTTTGACGTCCATAATGCAGCAGAGATTAATGATTTTCCTTTTGACAAATATTTTGTAAAAAAAGATACCAATCGTTTCGATGATTATTCTTTGTATGCCTTGTATGCTGCTCAAGAAGCAGTTGACCATGCTAATCTTGACGTAGAAGCACTTGATAAAGACCGCTTTGGTGTCATCGTTGCATCAGGTATCGGTGGAATCAGAGAAATCGAAGACCAAGTCCTTCGACTTCACGAAAAAGGACCAAAACGTGTTAAACCATTAACACTTCCAAAAGCCTTGCCAAATATGGCTGCAGGAAATGTAGCTATGCGCTTTGGTGCTAATGGTATCTGTAAATCTATCAACACAGCTTGCGCTTCATCAAATGATGCTATCGGAGATGCCTTCCGTTCTATCAAATTTGGTTTCCAAGATATCATGTTGGTTGGTGGATCAGAATCTTCAATTACTCCATTTGCGATCGCTGGTTTCCAAGCCTTAACAGCTCTTTCAACAACAGAGGATCCAACTCGTGCTTCTATTCCATTTGACAAAGACCGTAATGGATTTGTCATGGGTGAAGGTTCAGGGATGTTAGTCCTTGAAAGTTTAGAGCATGCTGAAAAACGCGGAGCAACTATCCTAGCGGAAGTTGTTGGTTATGGGAACACTTGTGATGCCTACCATATGACTTCACCACATCCAGAAGGCCAAGGTGCTATTAAAGCTATCAAACTTGCTTTGGAGGAAGCTGAAATCACACCAGACCAAGTAGCTTATGTCAATGCTCACGGTACATCAACTCCTGCTAATGAAAAGGGAGAGAGTGGTGCTATCGTAGCAGTTCTTGGTAAGGAAGTACCTGTATCTTCAACCAAGTCATTTACAGGCCACTTGCTCGGTGCAGCAGGTGCAGTTGAAGCTATTGCAACAATTGAAGCAATCCGTAACAACTATGTACCGATGACAGCTGGAACTACAGAATTGTCAGACTACATTGAAGCAAACGTTATTTATGGACAAGGCTTGGAACATGAAATTCCTTATGCTATCTCAAATACTTTTGGATTTGGTGGACATAATGCAGTTCTTGCTTTCAAACGTTGGGAGAATAAGTAAAAATGAATTTAAATGAAATCAAAGACTTGATGGCACAATTTGACCAATCAAGCTTGAAAGAATTTTCTTATAAAAATGGAACGGACGAGTTGGTCTTCAGTAAGAATGAAGCGAAACTTGTGGCAGAAACAAGTCCAGCACCTCAACCTGTAGTTCCAGCAGCTGTACCTACAGTTGCACCACAAGCTCAAACTGCACCAGCTGTAGAAGCAGTTTCAGAAACAAGCGCTACTGAATCTGTAGCGGAGGGGGACCTTGTAGAAAGTCCACTTGTCGGAGTTGCTTACTTAGCTGCCGGACCAGACAAACCTAATTTTGTTTCAGTCGGTGATACTGTTAAAAAAGGCCAAACCTTGGTCATCATTGAAGCTATGAAGGTTATGAACGAAATTCCAGCACCTAAAGACGGTGTCGTAACAGAAATTCTTGTTGAAAATGAAGAAATGGTTGAGTTTGGGAAAGGCTTGGTACGTATCAAATGATTGATATTCAAGGAATTAAAGAAGCTTTGCCACACCGTTATCCCATGCTCTTAGTAGATCGTGTCTTAGAAGTTAGTGAAGATACAATTGTTGCTATTAAAAATGTAACAATTAATGAACCTTTCTTCAACGGCCATTTTCCTCAATACCCAGTTATGCCTGGAGTCCTCATTATGGAAGCCTTGGCACAAACAGCAGGTGTTTTGGAATTGTCTAAACCAGAAAACAAAGGGAAGCTTGTCTTCTATGCTGGTATGGATAAGGTTAAGTTTAAGAAACAAGTTGTTCCTGGTGATCAGCTTGTCATGACAGCAACTTTTGTCAAACGTCGTAGCACAATTGCAGTAGTAGAAGCGAAGGCAGAAGTAGATGGTAAGCTTGCAGCAAGCGGTACTCTGACCTTTGCTATTGGAAACTAGGGAGGTTTTCCATGTTTCGTAAGATTTTAATTGCCAATCGTGGTGAAATTGCTGTTCGTATTATTCGTGCGGCACGAGAGTTAGGAATCGCAACAGTCGCTGTCTATTCGACTGCTGACAAGGAAGCTCTCCACACGCTTTTGGCTGATGAGGCTATCTGTATCGGCCCTGGGAAGGCTACAGAATCTTATCTGAACATCAATGCCATCCTATCAGCTGCGGTCTTGACTGAAGCTGAAGCTATTCACCCTGGATTTGGTTTTTTAAGTGAAAATTCCAAATTTGCAACTATGTGTGAAGAAGTCGGTATCAAATTTATCGGGCCATCAGCTCGAGTAATGGATGTCATGGGAGATAAAATTAACGCCCGTGCTCAAATGATTAAGGCTAATGTGCCTGTCATTCCAGGATCAGATGGAGAAGTCCATACTGCAGAAGAAGCGCTTGCTGTTGCCGAAAAAATTGGTTATCCAGTTATGCTGAAAGCTTCAGCTGGAGGTGGTGGTAAAGGAATTCGTAAGGTTGAAAAGGCAGAAGACCTTGTATCAGCCTTTGAAACAGCCTCTAGTGAAGCTAAAGCAAACTTTGGTAACGGGGCTATGTACCTCGAGCGTGTGATTTATCCTGCTCGCCACATTGAGGTACAGATTCTTGCTGACCAGATGGGACATGTGATTCACCTAGGTGAGCGTGACTGTTCGCTTCAACGGAACAATCAAAAGGTTTTAGAAGAAAGTCCTTCGATTGCTATCGGGAAAACACTGCGTAATGAAATTGGTGCTGCAGCAGTCCGTGCAGCGGAGTCTGTTGGTTATGAAAATGCGGGGACCATCGAATTTCTACTAGATGAAGCAACTGGGAAATTCTACTTTATGGAGATGAATACTCGTGTCCAAGTAGAACATCCAGTAACCGAATTTGTTTCTGGTGTGGATATTGTCAAGGAACAAATCCGTATTGCGTCAGGTCAACCTTTGACTCTGAAACAAGAAGACATTGTTCTAAAAGGACATGCTATTGAGTGCCGTATCAACGCAGAAAACCCAGCCTTTAATTTTGCACCGAGCCCTGGTAAGATTACCAATCTTTATCTACCAAGCGGTGGTGTTGGCTTGCGTGTTGACTCTGCAGTTTATCCGGGGTATACCATTCCACCATACTATGATAGTATGATTGCTAAAATTATTGTTCATGGTGAAAATCGTTTTGATGCACTCATGAAAATGCAAAGAGCTCTTTATGAACTCGAAATTGAAGGGGTGGTCACCAATGCTGATTTTCAACTCGATTTGATTTCAGATCGTCGGGTGATAGCAGGGGACTACGATACTTCATTCTTGATGGAAACTTTCTTACCACACTATCAAGAAAAAGAATAATGTAAAAAGAATATGAGACTGAAAAGGGGGATGTATGGCTCTATTTAGTAAAAAAGATAAATATATACGAATTAATCCCAATCGTTCACTTAGAGAAAAGCCCCAAGCCAAGCCTGAGGTTCCAGACGAACTCTTCTCAAAATGTCCAGGTTGTAAACATACCATTTACCAAAAGGATTTGGGGAGTGACCGTATTTGTCCTCACTGTGGCTATACCTTCCGTATTTCAGCTCAAGAGCGTCTTGTTTTAACCATTGATATGGGAAGCTTCCTAGAGATGTTTACAGGAATTGAGACACAAGATCCATTGGAATTTCCAGGCTACCAGAAAAAATTAGCCTCTATGCGTGAAAAAACAGGTCTTGATGAGGCTGTTGTTACAGGAACTGCTTTGATTAAGGGTGAAAAAGTTGCTCTTGGAATCATGGATTCTAACTTTATCATGGCGTCTATGGGAACAGTAGTTGGTGAAAAAATCACTCGTTTGTTTGAATATGCGACAGCTGAAAAATTACCAGTCGTCTTGTTTACAGCATCTGGTGGAGCACGTATGCAAGAAGGAATCATGAGTTTGATGCAGATGGCTAAAATCTCTGCAGCAGTCAAACGTCATTCCAATGCAGGTCTCTTTTACCTAACAATCCTTACTGATCCAACAACTGGTGGTGTTACAGCTTCCTTTGCTATGGAAGGGGATATTATTTTGGCAGAGCCTCAAAGTTTGGTAGGATTTGCTGGACGTCGTGTCATTGAAAATACCGTAAGGGAAGATTTGCCAGAGGATTTCCAGAAGGCAGAGTTTTTGTTAGAACATGGATTTGTGGATGCGATTGTTAAACGGAGAGAATTGCCAGATATGATTGCTCGATTAGTAAGGTTACATAAGGGGGATTGTTGATGAATATTGCAAAAATCGTCAGAGAAGCACGTGAACAAACCCGCTTAACTGCCTTGGACTTCGCAACAGGAATATTTGATGACTTTGTAGAGCTACATGGTGATCGCTCTTTCCGAGATGATGGTGCTGTTATTGGTGGTATCGGTTGGTTGGGAGACCAAGCAGTAACTGTTGTTGGAATTCAAAAAGGTAAAAGCTTACAGGATAATCTTAACCGTAACTTTGGACAACCTCATCCTGAAGGTTATCGAAAAGCCCTTCGCTTGATGAAGCAGGCTGAAAAATTTGGTCGTCCTGTTGTAACCTTTATCAACACGGCTGGTGCCTATCCTGGTGTCGGAGCAGAGGAGCGTGGTCAAGGTGAAGCTATTGCTCGTAACCTTATGGAGATGAGTGATCTTAAGGTGCCAATTATTGCCATTATTATCGGTGAAGGTGGCTCAGGAGGGGCTTTAGCTCTTGCAGTAGCTGACCGTGTTTGGATGTTAGAAAACTCGATCTATGCAGTTCTCAGTCCTGAAGGCTTTGCGTCTATTCTTTGGAAGGATGGCAGTCGTGCTATGGAAGCTGCAGAGTTGATGAAAATTACTTCTTTCGAATTGCTAGATATGAAAATTGTTGATAAGGTTATCTCTGAGGTAGGTCTATCAAGTAAAGATCTGATCAAGCAAGTCAAAGAACAACTCCGAGCAGAACTTGATGAACTTGGTAAACTGCCACTAGAGCAGCTCATTGAGGAACGTTACCAACGCTTTAGAAAATACTAAAAAGTAAGCTAGGACTAAGATATAGTTCTAGCTTTTTCGATTCTATAAAATACATTTCAGTATGAAAAATTGACTCTTGTAAAAATATCTGTTAATATAACAAGGGATACGTGTGCTATAAAAATAAGTCAACAAAGCTTTTTAGGAGTAAGTATGAAAAAACTAGGTCATTTGGGAATCTATACATTACTGGTATTCCTATCAATTTATCTACTAGATTTCAGTAGTCTTTATCTGGCTAAGATGTTTGTCTGGGGTATGGATGGCTATTCTATTATTGTAGCAGTAGAGCAACTAGCTCTTTTAGGACTATTTATCTATTGGCTTAAAAAGAAAAGAATGCTCTATATTTTTGAAAAAAAGGGCTCGAAGAAATCCAGATTCTTTTACCTTTTAGTTAGTTTAGTGGCTGCTTATTTTGTCCGTCAGTTGTTAAGTGCTTTTTACTTACAGTTTAGTCGCTTCATTAATAACAACTATATCTTTGAAGACCTTCTTTCGGTCCTATCCTTCAGTGAGCAATCTACTATTTTAACGACTTGCTTCTCTTTTATCTCAGTTGTCATTTTGGGCCCTATATTGGAGGAACTAGTTCATAGAGGATATTTTATGAATTCCTTCTTTCCTAAGTCCAAATACTATTTGGATGTCATCTTATCAGCTCTTATATTTGGGCTTAGTCATTTGGTATTGTCCCATCGCGATCCCATCAGCTTGATGGTTTATAGTTTTTCTGGTCTTTTCTTTGCTTTAGTCTACCGTTGGACAAAGAATTTAAAAATCACCATCCTGTGCCATAGTTTTATTAACTTTCTCATTCATGCAGATTTCATCTGGTTATTTCTCTCTAATTTAATCTATGATCGTTTTTTTAGATAGAAATTTGAGGTGACAAATAAAAAAGTGTTTGATATCTATCAAACACTTCTTATATTTAATTTTCTTCAGTTACAAATTGACTGAGCAGTCCGTTGATGAAACGGGCTGTTTTTTTATCTGAAAAGCTTTTTGCAAGCTCAATAGCTTCATTCACAGCTACGAGTTGAGGAGTATCAAAAGAAGTAATTTCGAAGACTCCTAAACGCAATAGATTCTTTTCTACTAAGGTTAGACGGTCAATCGTCCAACCAGCCTTTAAATGCTGAGTGATTTGTTTATCTAGTTCCTCTTTTTGAGCTTGAACACCAGATACAAGATCGATTAGGAAGCTAGGGAGTTTTACCTCGTCGTCTTCTCGATCATGAGTATAAGCGAAGCGACAAGCAGTTTCAATATCAGAACCATATTCAAGACTCATCAGTGCTTGGAAGGCACATTTTCGTAGTTCGCGTCTAGATTCTAATAATGGACTAGTCATTGAGGAAGTCCTCATCAAACAAATCTGTTAATGCTGGTTTTGGTGTTTTATCTGGTGCAATACCAGCAACGTGAATATTCACAGCATTGAGTTCTACATCAGCCATATTACGAACGGCATCTTTTACAGCTTTTTGAATAGCCATTGCAACCTTAGGAACCTTGACACCATACTCAAGATAGAGATAGATATCAGCTATTAGTTCTTCATCAGATTCTTTTAGATAGACGCCACGGCCGAGTGAAAGTTTTGAAAGGGTGTCAGACACTGATTTGTTTGAAAAAGAGTGGACACCATCAACTTTAGCTGTAGCAATTGCAATGATTTTTTCAAGTACACGTGGGGCGATAACGATTTCGCCTAATTGTTCTTCAATTCCCATAGAATGACCTCTTTCTAGAGATTAGGCACGAGAAACGTAAGTTCCTTCTGCAGTGTTGATAACGAGTTTTTGTCCTGCTTCGATGAAGTCTGGAACGTTAACGACAAGTCCAGTTTCCATTGTAGCTGGTTTACCAGAACCGGTAACAGTTGCACCTTTAATAGATGGTTGAGTTTCAGCAACTGTCAATTCAACAGTTGTAGGTACTGTTACACCGATTACTTCAGTTCCATAAAATTGAATTTTAACTTCAGAATTTTCAAGGATGTAAAGCAATTCATTTTCAACATTTACAACAGGAATTTCGTATTGGTCGTAAGTTTCAGTGTTCATGAAATAAGCTGTATCGTCCATTTTGTACAAGTATTGTGCTGGTACAGTTTCGATAATCGCTTGTTCAAATTTTTCCTCTGGGCGGTAGCTTGTTTCAAAAGTAGAACCAGTGCGGACATCACGCAATTTCATACGCATGATAGTGTTTCCTTTACCTGGTTTGTGGTGGCTAGCTTCCAAAACGCGGATTAATTTTCCGTCAGCTGTTTCAAAGGTCATACCAGCCTTTAATTTACTTGCTTCAATCATGTTTTTACCTCTTTAATAAAATAATTTACTCTTTATTGTATCATAAGTCGTAAGATTTCTCAAATATCAGGGAAGTGAGATTAGTTGACAGGAACGATGTTTCCTTCTTCATCTTTGGTTACTAATACGTACTTGCCATCGACCTCGATATAAAAGTTCTTACTTGTGGCTTGTCCATTGTTTTGAGCTGGAGCTTGTCCATTGTTTTGAACCGGAGCTTGATTCTGAGCTTGTTGGGTGAGTTGGCCACCGAGAGTTTGACCAAGATTCATACCCATAAACATGTTCATACCATTGCCATTACCTTCGTTATTGGCTGCCGCAATGAGAGCTTCGTTACGAGCACGACGTTCTTCAATCTCAATGGTATTATATTTCATAGCAACAAGTTCGCTATCAAGTTTACGAACAATTTCTAGGCTTTCTTGGTCATAGCTGAGGTCTTCAAGCAAGATATTGGTTGCTTCAATACCATAAAGTCCTGTCCAAACCTTATTAACTTCTTGTTTAGCTACTTCATTGAAAGTGTCTTGGTTAGCATTTAGGCTATAGATATCAACTCCGTTTTCATTGGTATACTTAGCGATAGCAATTGCGATTTTTGGAGAGATATTTTGTCGAAGTGTTCCTTGAGCAATATCTTGGATTGTAAATGGTTTATGATCTTCAATTTGTTGGCTGATAGAGCTAACATAGAAAAGAACTGGATCAGCAACCTTGATATCAAATAATCCGTAAAAACGAATGTTGAGCAATTGTTGGTAACGTTCACTGAAATACTCTACAGCATTTTGGGTACCAAATTTATTCCCTGCAATTGGTTGCATACGGATAAAGATGATTTCTTGTCGAGTAATAACTTGTCCACCAAAAGAGAAGCGGTTTTTAAAGTTTTCCCAAGTACCCTTGATTCCACCTTTTTCAAGGAGCCAAGCGTTATCACCTGCACGCCATTCATGGCTTCCAGCTTCAAGTACATCCCCTAGGAAGGTACCGTTATTGACAAGGACAGCAACATATCCTTGAGGGACAATAACAACAGAACCGTCTGTTAAAAGACCAGTATTTTGGTTGCTTTGTCTTGAACCACCGTCAGGATCTTTTGTAAGCAATTGTCCCTTGATGGCCATGACGTCTGAAGAGATGTGGTCTGGAAGTACAACGGCTTCCTTGAATTTGCTATCATTAAAACTATTTAGCCCAGCTGAAAGGGCAGCACGAATAAATCCCATAATTTCCTCCTAATTATAAAGTTCGTCTTCATCCACAACTTCATAGGTATCAAGAACCCATTGATTTGGACTACGTGTGAGTTCAGCTCCGCAATAATCACATTGACTTATAGCTGAGATTCTAAGTGGAGCACCACAGTTTGGACAGTGGTCGCTAACAGCTTCATCTTGAACATTGTTTTCAGTTTGGCTACCATGTTTGCGGATGAAGTTCATTTGATAAACTGTAAATAGATCTTGTTGAGGATCTCCTTCGATAACCTTACGAGTCTTATCTTCGATGACATAGTCTCTCAAAGTAGATGAAAGGATAACCACTAAAGTATCATTTCCATCTGGATTTTCGTAGAAATCTTTGATTCGAACATTTTCAACGTAAACACGTTCCAAAACATTCGTTGTTTGAGATTGGATATAGTCTTCCAGTTGAGCACTGTGTTGAGAATAGAGGCTAGCACTTTCAAGTGAGCGCACCAAATTCCAATCTTTTTTAGTCCAGGCTGCCTGTAATTGGATGTAAACTTCTCTAACCCATGAAGTGAAAGCATCCGCATCAAAGTTTGGATCACCATGGTGTACACGATTAATAGCCAAGGTGTTATTTTCAACTCGACGGTGAAGTGTTGGTTCAACATTGTATCCAGTTGAGTTTCCATATGATTTACCAGATGACGAATTTTGGTCACTCAAATATTTGATGAGCATGAAGAGTAGGAAAGCCCCAACACCAAACATGATAAGAATGTTCATTCCGGTCCCTAGAGAACCTCCTGAACTTGAGTATCTATTGTTAGAATGATAACTGCTTCGTGAAGAAGAACTATTACTAGAACGACTTCGGCTACTGCTACTACTTCGAGAGCTGCTGCGGCTAGAGCTACCACTTCGAGAATGTCCGACACCTGCATCGATGGATTGTAGGGGTGTCACAAAGATAAGAAGCAAGAAGGTAGCGATAAGAGTATATAACTTTTTCATATGTCTCCTAACTATGTGAGTACAAAAATAGTTTTTGGTAAATTTTATGTCTATAAAGAGTTTTTGAGTTTTATAGTTTTATTTTCAATAAACCATCCTATAATCCAACCAAATACGAGTAAATAATTCTCGATAGCACCAATCGCATTAACAGGAGAATGATATTCAATAAAATTTAACAAATGATTTGTTCCTATTCCTATACCACCAATGATGAGGGCAAGAAGGGCAATTCTCAGGTAAAACCAATCGTATTTAATATTAACAGCAAGAATAATAATTAAAACGGCTAGATTCCAAATTCCAATTTCTTTTTGCCATCCTGCAGAAATACCGTAACCAGAATGCTCTCCCATATATGATGGGAGAAAGATTTGTAGAACAGAAGCACCCAACATGGCGACAATAACTAAAATAAATAGTACCCGTAAAAATTTGTTCATTTATTCTCCGTATTCTATTTTTTAGTAGAAAGGGTTATTAACGAAAGTATATTTCACTCACTATCTTTCAACTTAGCCAATTCTTGGGCAAGCAGTTTGAGGGCTACTTGTGGGTTGGCTTGGCCTTTGGTTGCCTTCATGAGGAAGCCGGTGAAGGCCTTGTCAGCGTTTCGTTTTCCTGACTTGAAGTCGGCAACAGCAGCTTCATTATCCGCAAAAACTTGATGGATGATTGGAATCAAAACATCAGGATCTGAAATTTGAACTAAACCAGCTTTTTCAACGTATTCACGAGCACCTCCACCATTTTTAGCTAGGTGGACAAAGACTTTCTTAGCAATCTTAGATGAGATCGTTCCATCTTCGATGATAGCAATCATTTCAACCAAGTTTTCTGGAGTCAATTTGATTTGTTCAAGCGTCTTACCTTCAGCATTCAAGAACTGGGCGACTTCACCTTGGAGCCAGTTAGAGACTTGTTTAGCATCACCACCTAGGGCAACAGCTTTCTCAAAGAAGTCAGAAGTGACTTTATTGGCAGTCAACTGGCTAGCATCGTAGTCTGATAATCCGAGTTGAGAGACATAGCGTGCACGGCGCTCTTTTGGAAACTCTGGTAATTCCGTACGCATTTCTTCGATCCATTCATCAGAGATTTCAAAGAGTGGTAGGTCTGGCTCTGGGAAGTAGCGGTAGTCTGCAGCTCCTTCCTTAACACGCATGAGGATAGTAGCTTTATTAGCTTCGTCATAACGGCGAGTTTCTTGGCGGATTTGACCACCTGAACGAAGGATTTCAGCTTGACGTAGAACTTCGTATTCAAGCCCCTTACGAACATTTGAGAAGGAGTTAAGGTTTTTTAACTCAGTCTTAGTACCGAATTCCTCTTGACCATAAGGGCGAAGGGAGATGTTGGCATCCACACGCATAGAACCTTCTTCCATCTTAACGTCAGAAATACCAGCGTATTGGATAACTTCCTTGAGGGCTGTTAGATAAGCGTAGGCTTCTTCTGGTGAACGCATGTCTGCTTCAGATACGATTTCAATCAAAGGCACCCCTTGACGGTTGAGGTCAACATAAGAGTAACCATCTGTACCATGCGTGTTTTTACCAGCGTCTTCTTCTAGGTGGGCGCGTTCAATCCCAATTTTCTTAGTTGTACCGTCTTCTAGCTCCACTTCAATCCAGCCGTTGTAACCGATTGGCTCATCAAACTGAGAAATTTGGTAGGCTTTAGGATTATCTGGATAGAAGTAGTTCTTACGGTCAAAGTGCATCTTCTTATGGATGTCCATGTTAAGAGCGAGTGCAGCCTTGATACCAGCATCGACAACGCCTTTATTGAGAACTGGTAGTACTCCAGGGAAAGACCAGTCAATCACGTTTGTATTGGCATTTTGGTCATTTCCAAAGTGGGCAGAAGTAGGTGAGAAGATTTTTGAATTGGTGTTGAGCTCTACGTGGACTTCAAGTCCAATGACTGTTTCAAAGTTCATTAGTTATCACCTCCAAAAATCACGGGTTGTTGTTTGTGGTAGTCTGTTGTTGCTTCAAACGCAGCAGCAGCTTGATAAATAGTCTCTTCTGAGTATTTAGGACCAATCAATTGGAGTCCTACTGGTAGACCTTGAACAAATCCAGCAGGAAGCGAAATCCCCGGTAGACCAGCCAAATTGACAGGAATTGTCAAGAGGTCAGCCAAGTACATAGCAACTGGATCGTGGTTGAGTGAATCCAAGTCATAAGCAACACTAGGAGCAGTTGGTCCCAAAATCAAGTCGTAATCCGCAAAGACTTTTTCGAAATCTTGGATGATAAGGGTGCGAACTTGTCCAGCCTTCTTGTAGTAGGCATCATAGTAACCTGATGAAAGGCTGAAAGTACCTAGCATGATACGACGTTTAACTTCTTCACCGAAACCTTGGCTGCGGCTGTTTACATAGATTTCATCAAGATTAGTTGCATCTTCTGCACGGTAGCCGTAACGAATACCATCAAAACGTTGCAAGTTTGATGAAGCTTCAGATGAAGCAATGATGTAGTAAACTGCAACACCGTATTTAGAGTGTGGAAGGCTAACTTCTTCAACGATAGCACCAAGTTTTTCAAAGTGCTTAGCAGCATTCAGAATGGCTTCCTTAACCTCTGGGTCAATCCCTTCACCAAGATATTCTTTAGGCAAAGCAATTTTCATGCCCTTGATGTCTTGACCGATTTTTGAAGTAAAGTCGGCAATGCGGACAGGAGCAGAAGTCGAGTCTTTGACATCTTCGCTGGCAATAGCATTGAGCAAGAGAGCATTTTCTTTAACCGTAGGGGCGAATGGTCCGATTTGGTCTAATGAGCTACCAAAGGCAATAAGACCAAAACGTGAAACTGTTCCGTAGGTTGGTTTGAGACCAACAATCCCGTTAAAGGCAGCAGGTTGGCGGATAGAACCACCAGTATCAGAACCAAGTGATAAACGGACTTGCCCTGAAGCTACAGCTGCAGCAGAACCACTTGATGATCCACCAGGAACCTTGCTATGGTCCCAAGCATTTTTAGTAGCACCGTAGTAAGAAGTCTCACCTGATCCACCCATGGCAAATTCGTCCATGTTGGTTTTCCCAACAACGATCATGCCCTTGGCTTTTGCATTCGCAACAGCTGTGGCATCAAAGATAGGTTCGTAGTTATAGAGCATTTTTGAAGCTGCTGTTGTTAAGAGACCATCTGTAGAAATGTTATCCTTAACTGCGAGCGGAATTCCTGAAAGGACATTGTCAGCATCGATTCCAGCTTCATCAATAGCTTTAGCCTGAGCAAGAGCTTGATCTTCAGCGATTGTAACAAAAGAATTGAGGGCTTCCTCACGAGATTTGATATCTTCAAGCGTTGCTTGAGTTAGTTCAGTTGCTGAAATTTCCTTAGAAACAAGGAGATTATGCAACTCTTCAATGGTTTTATTATTAAAAGTCATTAGGCATCTCCTCCATCATCTAGGATAGCTGGCACCTTGATATAGTAGTTATCTTTTTCAGGTACATTTTTAAATAAGCGGTCACGGTCTGTTCCTTCTTGAGCCACATCAGGTCGGAGAACAGTTTTACGGTCAGCCATAGTTGTAGTAGGTGCGATACCAGTTGTATCGACTTCACTGAGCAATTCGACCATATCAACAATTTTTGAGAGTGTTGTCGCAAATGAAGCAGTTTCTTCTTCTGAGAATTTTAATTTTGAAAGATTGGCAACGTGAGTTACCTCTTCTTGCGTAATTTTCATCGGATATCCTTTCGTGAAATGATGATTCTTTATCTGTTCTATTTTACCATATTTTCCTATAAATAAGGCAAGCCAAGCTAAAAAGAAACAGAAATTGAAAAATACTTTTTATTTCGATATAATGGTTGAAATTAGAAGAAAGAATAACAGTCGTTTTTAGTTGGCAAATAAGATTGATGATTGATCAAATTAAAAAACATTAGGGGTGAAATATGACAATTTGGGAGTTGCTTTTTACCAGTAAGAAGACAGTTCCTCCCCATTTGGGAGCCTGGTACTTTTTATTACCTACTTCTTTGGTAATTATAGCTGTTTTATCGATTCGTTTCGCATCATCTAAAGGTTACAGAAACTTTTGGTATTGGGGACAATTGATTCAGTTGCTCATTATCAACGCTTGGTATATTGCTGCACGCCTGCCCCTATCTGAGGCTCTCCCTTTTTACCATAGTCGCATGGCTATGTGGATAATTCTTTTTGCCCCTAATAAGACCTTTTTTAAACAATATTTTGCCCTGGTTGGAGTTTTTGGTTCTATCATGGCCTTGGTTTATCCAGTCTTTTATCCTTTTCCTTTCCCTCATGTTTCGTCTGTGAACAATGTTTTCGGACATTGGGCCCTCTTGGCTAACTGCTTGATTTATCTTGTTAGATATTATAAAGTTGAAAAAGGGGATACTTGGAAAATATGCCAGATGACTTTTGGAGTCAATGCCATTATCTTTTTTGCCAACTTCTTGACAGGAGGGAATTATGGCTTTATGAGCAAGCCACCTGTGATTGGGGATCATGGTAGTTTGCTTAACTACTTGATAGTGACCAGTTTGATGACAGGTATTCTCATCCTTATCAATCAACTTGTTAAATATAAATATAAGAATAGTTAATATACAACTGAATTCGTTACCTTAAGGAGACTTTATGCATCATTTTATTACAAGAACCCAAACGACGCCACCGCCTATTCCGATTTTTTGGTACGGTGTCATGATAGGCCTTCTTGCCTTGTCTATTTATGCTTCTCTTACTTACTACAAAAACCCCAAATTTGTTCGATTGTTTAAGTGGATTCAAATAGCGCAATTGCTAGCTCTTTATACTTGGTATATAGGTTTTAGCATTCCATTTTCGAACAGCCTGCCTCTTTACCATTGCCGCTTGGCCATGTTTGCAGTAGTTTTCTTGCCAGATAAATGGGAAACCAAACAGTATTTTGCCCTTATGGGAGCTAGTGGAGCAGTATTTGCCTTGGGTTATCCGGTTTTTGATCCATATGACTTTTCGCATATTACTAGTTTTTCATTCCTGATTGGACATTATGCTCTCCTGGTAAATTCCCTGGTTTATCTCATGAATCACTATGATAAGACCTTGCTGAAAAAGTATCGAATTATCGCCTACACTTTTATTCTCAACCTTTTCCTAGTTGGGGTCAATCAAGTAACAGGTGGGAATTACGGACTCTTGAATACGACGCCGTTTATTCCAAATGCCCCTATATGGATAAAGTATCTTCTGGTTTCAATCATTCTATCTGCAGCCCTAGTGCTCTTTGATATCTTGTTTAAGAAACGTTGGCAAAAGAAAATTGCTCTAGAAAAAATTAAATTTTGAAGAGATTGTAACTAGCGATACAAAATAAATAATGAATAAAAGAATCTTATGAGCAGGTCTAGTATCTTGACCTGCTTTTTCTTGTGTAAGCAATTGAAAAACTCTCTAAAATCCGATATAATGGAGTGTTGAAAGGAATGTTAGGGTCCGATGTAATAAAGAGTGATTATAAATTGAAATAATTAAAAAAGTAGAAAGAAAGAGAACTTATGAGTATTCAAGAAGAAATTAAGAAACGCCGTACCTTTGCCATCATCTCTCACCCGGACGCGGGGAAAACAACCATCACTGAGCAATTGCTCTATTTTGGAGGAGAGATTCGTGAGGTAGGTACTGTAAAAGGGAAGAAAACAGGAAACTTTGCAAAATCTGACTGGATGGATATCGAGAAACAACGTGGGATTTCGGTAACCTCATCTGTCATGCAGTTTGACTATGATGGAAAACGGGTAAACATCCTAGACACTCCAGGGCACGAGGACTTTTCAGAAGATACCTATCGGACCTTGATGGCGGTGGATGCTGCGGTCATGGTAGTGGACTCTGCCAAGGGTATCGAGGCCCAAACCAAGAAATTGTTTGAGGTTGTCAAACACCGAGGGATTCCAGTCTTTACCTTTATGAACAAGCTGGACCGTGATGGTCGTGAACCACTAGACCTCTTGCAAGAATTGGAAGAAGTCTTGGGTATTGCAAGTTATCCAATGAACTGGCCAATCGGTATGGGGAAAGCCTTTGAGGGGCTCTATGACCTCTATAACCAACGCTTGGAACTCTATAAAGGTGATGAACGTTTTGCCAGCCTAGAAGATGGCGATAAACTCTTTGCCAGCAACCCATTCTACGAACAAGTGAAAGAGGATATCGAACTCTTGAATGAAGCAGGAAATGAATTCTCAGAGGAAGCCATTCTTGCAGGTGATTTGACACCAGTCTTCTTTGGCTCAGCCTTGACTAATTTTGGGGTGCAGACCTTCCTTGAAACCTTCCTCAAGTTTGCTCCAGAACCTCATGGACACAAGAAAACAGACGGAGAAATTGTTGATCCTTATGACAAGGACTTCTCGGGATTTGTCTTTAAAATCCAAGCCAACATGGACCCTCGACACCGTGACCGCATCGCATTTGTTCGTATTGTATCGGGCGAATTTGAGCGTGGTATGAGTGTCAATCTCCCTCGTACTGGTAAGGGAGCTAAACTTTCTAATGTCACCCAATTTATGGCGGAAAGTCGTGAAAATGTGACCAATGCCGTAGCAGGAGATATCATCGGAGTTTATGATACAGGTACCTACCAGGTTGGAGATACGCTTACTGTTGGGAAAAATAAGTTTGAGTTTGAACCACTGCCAACCTTTACTCCAGAGATTTTCATGAAAGTTTCGCCTAAGAACGTTATGAAACAAAAATCCTTCCACAAGGGAATGGAACAGTTGGTGCAAGAAGGAGCCATCCAGCTTTATAAGAATTACCAAACAGGCGAGTACATGCTAGGTGCTGTTGGACAACTCCAGTTCGAAGTCTTTAAACACCGTATGGAAGGCGAGTATAACGCTGAAGTTGTCATGACTCCAATGGGTAAAAAGACAGTGCGTTGGATTAAACCAGAAGATTTAGATGAACGCATGTCTTCAAGTCGAAACATCTTGGCCAAGGACCGCTTTGACCAACCTGTCTTCCTTTTCGAAAATGACTTTGCCCTCCGCTGGTTTGCGGACAAGTATCCAGATGTGGAGTTGGAAGAGAAGATGTGATTCAGTAAGTCTACTTGATTGCAAAGCAATCTAAGTAGACTACGGCAAGTCCTATAAGACTTGCCTAACTGCCTCACTAACTCATCGGCGAAAAATAATCGTTTTCGCCTCTTCGTGTCGTAATAGTTAGAAAGTAGTCTAGCTACCTGCCTCATTAACTTAGTTTGGAATCACTCAAAGAATAAACAAAAAGACTAGGAAACTATTGAATTCCTAGTCTTTTTTTAGTAGTGGAACCTTCATTTATTGAATGGCATCTATACCAACAACCTTGATAAGGAATGTAAGGAGGATAAGCAATAGAATGCTGACTCCATTATTCACTAGGTGCAGTAAGATAGACATCTCTAGTCGTTTGGTGCGATAGGCAGTCCAAGTTAGGACTGCAGACATCCAGCCATAGATCAAGAAAGAAGGAAGATTATTTGGTATATGGGCTATAGTGAAGAGAAACCAACCGAAAATATATCCAATTTTCTCGTATCCTTCGAAGAGTTTAGTAGGGATGATACCTCGACAGATAACTTCCTCACAAATAGGTGCCACTATTGCAACCACGAAAATGCTGGAAATTAGAGAGCTTTCTGACATGATGCTATTGATAGCCTCTTGATTCGAAGTAGTTGTTTGCTTCAGAAGTTGTAACCAAATCGCACCAATCAGATTTCCTGTGACAATGGCTACATAACTAAGAGCAATTCGAGGGGCGTCATTAATAGTAAAGAGTTTCGATTTTAGATTTAATAACTTACTTTTGTGAGCACCATATAAAAAGAGTGTAACAATAGCGGTAGAGACAAGCCCCACTATTAGAGATGACCAGATAGATCCAAGTTGCGTTTTTTGAAGTAACATTAAAGTCACGATAGGAACTTGCGATAGGGCCATTGCCACAATAAAGATTCCTAGCCAAATCAATCGTTTACGATAATCTTTAAAAAAATTCATTCATATATCTCCTAAAAAATTTATTTCATTATAGCATACTTTGGATAGGAATTCTATTAACTACCAGAACATAAGTGTCGATAATACAAGTAAGATGTTTCGAATTAAATGACTATAAAATGATAAATCTTGTCTTAATGTTTTAGGAAATAAAAAGTTTAGAAAGCTGACTCCCAAAAGGATATAAAAACTGACAGAAAGTATGGTTAAAGGATTGTGCAGAAAAAATAAACTAAGAAAGATAAGGGTTGTTAGCCTGCCTGTCTTTTTATGAGTTGGTAATTTTCTCCATTTGTTTAACGGCAGAAAGGTAGCAATATCAAGTCCGAAAAGGAAAAAGAAAGAGATGAGTAACAAGTCAACGATTTCTTTTTGTAGTAGAGTGTCAGTGCTTATGCTTTCAAATAAAATAAAACAGACTCCAGCAACGTTAATGATAACCATGCTGCTATACAATAAAAAGAAGGATCGACTACGATTGTGTAGCTGACTATTCACATGATCATGTCCTGAAAGATAGTGGATAAATGTACAGATACTTGCTAATAACATTAAGAGAAGTAAAAAGTAAAAGCAGGATTGTTTGAGTGTTAAAGCAATACCAGGCCAAACTAAGCAACTACAGCAACCTAAATATACCAAGGAAATCAATAAAAGAAGTTGGATTGATTTGTTCATTTTTTCCATATAAAACCCCTACGTTTTTTTAAAAATTATAACTAAAATGATTCATGAAAAATCATCTTTTTCCCAAGTGTTATTTTTTGACTCTCAACTGTCTTTTAAAATCTTATCAACAGAAAAAAACATCCCTCAAAAATGAGGGATGTGGTTTTTGATAATAACATTGCTAACGCTTAGACCAGGTTCGCTTCATAAAGAGTAATATGATTGGATAAATTTCAAGACGTCCTGCAATCATTGCAAAGGATAGGAGGAGTTTTGAAAATGGACTAAAAATTGAGAAACTTGCAGTTGTTCCGAGAATTGGGCCGATATTGTTAAAGCAACTGAAAACGGCACTCGTAACAATCATTAAATTGTCAGCATCTAAACTGATAATGAACATTAAGCTGAGTAGAATCATGACGTAAACTACAAAGTACTTGAGAATCTTGTGTTGGGTGTCCTTGTCGACTACCGTTTGATTAACATGGAGAGTTAAAACACGGTGAGGGGATATGGTAGACAAAAATTGATTTTTAGCAATTTTAGCTAGAATAACTCCACGCATTACTTTGAGACCACCAGCAGTAGATCCAGCAGAACCACCAATCGCCATCAGCATCAGTAAAATATATTGTGAAAACAAAGGCCAATTGGTTATGTTTCCGTAACCGAAACCAGTTGTAGTGATGATATTAGAAACTTGGAAGAAGGCCATCTCAAAACTTTGTGAAATGCCACTATAAAGGTGGAGTGTATTGAGAGTAATTAAGCCGGTAGAAACGACGACAATCAAGAGATAAGCACGAAGCTCCTCATCGAAAAAGAATTCCTTGACTCGACGAAGCATGAGATAGTAGTAGAGGTTGAAATTGACACCAAACATCAAGACCCCAACACTCGTCAGATAGGTAATGAGAGAACTATTATAGTGGGCGATTCCATCATTGTAAACAGTGAAACCACCAGTCCCAGCAGTTCCCATAGCGATGACAAAACTATCGTAGAGTGGCATACCGGCAAGATAATAAATCACTACAAAGAGGGCGAACATTGCCAGATACAGGATGTAGAGGATTTGTGCTGTATTTTTTAGCTTAGATACCACCTTACCAAATACTGGTCCAGGAACCTCAGCCTTCATAACCTCAAGGTGACTATTTTTTGCATTGTCCATAATAGCTAGGGCAAAAACTAGCACCCCCATACCTCCGATGAGGTGGGTGAAACTTCTCCAAAACAGAAGCGAACGGCTTAATACAGAAACGTCATTTAAGATAGTTGCTCCCGTAGTAGTGAAGCCGGAACTAGTTTCGAAGAAGGCATCGATAAAATTGGGGATTTGACCTGAAAAGACAAAGGGAAGGGAGCCAAAGAAAGACCAGAGGATCCAACAAAGAGCAACGATCAAGACCCCTTCTTTTGCATAGATTCTTTGTTTTTTTGGCTTGCTGATGATACCAAGAAGACCTAGGACGACAAGAATCCCGATAGTAGAGAAAAGAGCTGTAAACACTTGACTAGATTCTCGATAGTAAAGAGCGATACTGACTGGTACCAAGAGAAGGGCAGCCTCGATTAAGAGTAGCTTTGCAAGAAGAAAGCGTACCATACTTCTATTCATAGCTTACCTCTCTAACAAATCATAAATCTTGGTGATGTTTGATAGCAAAGTGATAACCACAAGCTTATCACCGACTTGGAGTGTGTCTTCTCCAGTTGGGAAGATTGTTTTTCCATTGCGGATAATAGCAGCGATCAAGACATCCTTTTTGAGCTTCAGTTGAGACAAAGGTTTGCCAGTCATTTTATTGGCTTCCTTAATCAAGAACTGAAGGGTTTCTACCTGTCCGTTTGCAAGGTGGTGCATGGCTTGAAGGTCGGAATATTGGGCATTTACACGACCATGGATAAAGTGCATGATGGTATCAACAGCGATTGTCTTAGGCGTGATAATACTTGAAAAATCTGTCGCATGAATGATTTCCAATAGGCTTGTTCGGTTTACCTTAGTAATATTCTTTTGAACGCCTACATTATCCAAGAACATAGAGGTAATGATATTTTCCTCGTCGACTCCTGTCAAAGTGGCAACAGCATCGTAGTTTTGGGCACTTTCTTCTAAGAGGGTGTCCTTAGTTGTTCCATCACCTTGGACTATATAGAGTTTAGGGAATTTTTCGCTGAAAAAGGCAGCTCTTTCAGGATTGACCTCAATAACCTTGGTATCGATACGACTGTCTTTTAACATACCTAAGAGATAGTAAGCAATTTTCCCAGCTCCTATGATGAGTAAACTCTTAACGACTCGAGATTTGATATAGTTGTGGAAGAGCATCATATCGACACGATGTCCTGTCACAAAGATACGGTCTTTATCTTCTAAAATCATATCTCCACTAGGAATCATGAGTTTGTGGTCGCGTTCGATAGCACAGACAATAACATTACCAAACTTTTTACGGAAATCAGCAATAGACATCTGACAAATATTACTGAAATTTCGTACCTTGAATTCCATTAAGCTGACTAATCCACCTGCAAAACGCTCAACAGAAAGAGCATTGGGGAAGTCTATAATATTAGCGATAGCACGAGCTGCTAGGAGTTCAGGGTTTACAATGAGTGAAAATCCAAGAATATTTTTTTCTTTAAAGTAAGGGTTGGAATATTCAGGATTTCGTACACGAACAATGGTTTCCTTTGCTCCCATTTTTTTGGCTAAAACAGCCGAAACCATATTGACCTCGTCGTATTGAGTCATGGCAATGAAAATATCACAATCTTGAACATTGGCTGCTTCTAACATAGCAAAGTCAGCTCCGTTACCTGCGATTCCCATAATATCAAAACGGCTGGTCAAGTATTTTAGAACAGTTTCGTTCTGTTCAATTAAGACAACATCATGGTTGTCAGCAACCAGTGAACGACAGAGGGCAGAACCTACTTTTCCCCCTCCGACAAGAATAATCTTCATAGTTAGTTAACCTACTTTTTCAATATGTCTCTATCATACCTTTTTTTAGAAAAAAATGCACTCAACAACCGACTGTTTCCTTCTTTAATAAAGGGATTAGGGGAATTCGAATAAATATTTTGATTTAAACATCATATGTTTATGAAAAAACTTGTTCCGAAAATTCTTAATCTATGTAAATTCTATGATATTGCTTGCTGAAAGTTGAAATTTTAACTTTTGTAAATATGCTTGTAAAAAAAATGAAAAAATCAAGTCATTTCTATTGACAATCAAGCTGAAAGTGTTATACTAAAAAAGTAGTTTCGCTGATTTACTTCAAACCTGTTGTGAGGTAAGTTAACGATGCCTTAACCACGCTGTTTGCTGAGCTTGACTCCGGGCAGTGTGGCTATTTTTTTGCACTAGTGAGAGGAAGCAAGGCATGGCTAATCATATTGTATTGTTTGAACCACAAATTCCACAAAATACGGGAAATATTGCACGTACCTGTGCAGCGACGAATGCGCCCCTTCATATTATCAAACCGATGGGCTTTCCGATTGATGATCGTAAAATGAAGCGAGCCGGGCTAGACTATTGGGACAAACTTGAAATCTATTTTTATGATAGTTTAGATGAATTTATGAAAAAAATGGATGGTCAAGTCTATTTGATTTCCAAGTTTGCAGAAAAGGTCTATTCAGATGCTGACTTCACGATAGAAGGAAATCATTATTTCCTTTTTGGACGTGAAGATAAAGGTTTGCCTGAGGAATTTATGCGGGAACATCCTGAAAAAGCTCTCAGAATTCCTATGAATGATAAACATGTCCGTAGTCTCAATGTATCCAATACAGTATGTATGATTGTCTATGAGGCCCTTCGTCAACAAAATTTTGCGGGTCTCGAACTGGTTCATACTTACGAAACGGATAAGTTGAAATAGATACTGAGAAGAGATAAAATGCTTGCGCTTGCAAGCTTTTTTTGTTATCATAAAAGGGTCTTCAGGGCAGGGTGTGATTCCCGACCGGCGGTAAATTTGACTAGCTATTTTAGCTTTCTCTTCGTTGTCTTGTCTCGATATACTTTAAGTATTATCTTCGACTGCGACGTCTAGATAAATCTAAAATATCTTAGCCAAATAAGTCCGCGAGCGCAAGCTGATGTGGTGAGATTCCACAACCGACAGTATAGTCTGGATGGGAGAAGACGAAAGGATGGCTTTGTCTATTCTGCTTCATTATAATAGAAATAAAACCAGTTTCTTTGTTAGCTTAGGTTATTTTTTGAGATAGTTAAGAGAGTAGATAGAGAGAAACTTTCCAACTTCTTCTGATTTTATAGAAAATTGGAGGAACCTGTTATGACAAACACACGTCGACTTTCGACCATTGCAATTTTATCAGCACTTTCATTTGTGTTGATGTACTTTGACTTTCCGCTTCTACCGGCAGCACCTTTTTTAAGGATTGAGTTCAGTATCTTACCAGTTCTTGTAGGTTTGGTAGTCTTGGATTTACCAGCGGCTTTAGGAGTACTATTCCTTCGGTCCTTGCTGAAAATCCTTCTGAACAATCAAGGAGTTAGTACTTACATTGGTTTGCCGATGAATATCGTAGCCTTAGGAGTCTTTGTTCTTGCTTTTGGTCTGATTTGGAAAAAAGAGCGTACAACCATGCGTTTTGTCCTGGCTTCACTAGCAGGGACAATTGGTCTTACTTTAGTCATGTTAGTTCTAAACTACGTTTATGCTGTACCTTTGTACGCAAAATTTGCTAACTTTGATATAGAGAATATCCTAGGACTTAGTAATTACTTGTTGGCAATGGTCTTACCATTTAATTTGATTGAAGGAGTCATCTTTGCCATCTCATTCTGGTTATTAATTGTCCTCTTGAAACCAACTTTGAAATACTATGAAAGATAAACAAACATATTTAACAAAGGGCTCTTTTGCCCTTTTACTATTTGTAATTCTGGGTTATGTCGTTAAGTTTTATCCAGAACAATTGATACCATTTGATTCGTCTATCCAGACAGCAATTCGTGGAGATTTACCAGCTATATTGACAACTATATTTCGTGGGATTACTCGTCTGATTGACTTACCAATCGTTATTTCTTGGGCAATTCTATTGACTGTTATTTTTTATCTGAAAAAGTGGAAGTCAGAAAGCCTTTTAGTAGCTGGCAATCTTAGTTTGGCTGGAATTTTAATTGTGTCCTTAAAACACCTCTATCAACGTCCGCGACCTGAAATTTTACACTTGGTTGAAGAAAAAGGATTTTCTTTCCCTAGTGGTCACTCGCTAGCAGTAACCCTCTTAATCGGTTCTCTAATTATCATTGTGGGACAGAGAGTGAAATATAGGACAGTAAAGCTCATTCTCCAGATTTTACTGGGAATCTATCTAGTAAGTGTAATCATTTCCAGAGTCTATCTGGGAGTTCATTACCCATCAGATGTTCTTGCCAGTCTCTGTCTGGGTCTTGGAATTCTATTCATTGAATTTCCATTTTATGACAAACTTCGCTTTCAATGGCGCTTTACAGGCAAGCAAAAGTAGGGTTTAGCCCTTCTTGAGGAGATAAAAATGGAAGTCAAGATAAAAGATCTTCATCCGACTCAACTATACTTATCAGAAAAGAAGTTGCAAGATATTCAGATGCTTTATCAGTCGGTAGAGAATCCAAATATAAATCCAATCAGTGTTCTTGCGATTGGAGATCGCTTGCTGATTACAGATGGGCAACACAGAGCATACCAAGCTTTGTTAGCAGGTCGAACTACGATTTCTGCTGAGTGGGATAAAGACGGTGGTGATGAACTATATCATCTTTATGCGCAAGTTTGCGAGGAAAGAAAGATATACTCTGTTCTGGATTTAAAAAATCATATCTTAGCCCAAGATGAGTATGAAGCAAAATGGTATAACTGGTGTGATGGTTTTAATCAAGCAGCGAAGCAGTTGTTAGGAGTAAAAAAAGATGCCAAAGATTATTCAGATAGATGATTCCCTACGTCTAGTTCCCTATTTTTTAGCAGATCATCGTGATGCAGCTTTATCCTGGTATCAAGATGTGGATTTGGTGGAACTGGTAGATGGCATTAGAATTCCCTATAGTTTGGAAAAATTAAATGCCATGTATTCCTATTTAGAGGAACACGGGGATTTGTTCTGGATTGAATTTCGAGAAAAGGGAGAGTGGCTTCCAATTGGTGATGTAGCCTTATCTCAGGAGAATCTTCCTATTGTGATTGGCAATCCAGCTTATCAGCATCAAGGTATTGGACGCAAGGTTTTAAGGGCTTTAATTGATCTAGCCCAGCAAAAGGGGTGGAAACAGTTGAAAGTTCAGGAAATCTACACTTTTAATCGGATTTCTAGAAGATGTTTTGAGTCCCTTGGATTTGTAGAAAGTGGAAGTGCTGAAAAAGGGATAAGCCTGCTCTTAAAACTGGACTCCTACTAAACTTTATTATTTCTTATAATCGCTCAAAACAGAGCGGTTTTTTGTTTGTAGTTCAGAACTCTTTCACGAAAGAAATAATAGCCAAATTCAGTAATAAAATTTCTCTAAAAATAGAATTTTTCTCTTGCATTTGAGATAGATTAGTGTATAATAGTAGGGTATGTGTAAAACATACTTGTGGGAGGTAAAAATCTTAAATTACCGCCAAAACCACAAAGGAGGATTTAAAAATGGCTAAAAAAGTCGAAAAACTTGTAAAATTGCAAATCCCTGCTGGTAAAGCTACACCAGCTCCACCGGTTGGACCTGCTCTTGGTCAAGCTGGTATCAACATCATGGGATTCACAAAAGAGTTCAACGCTCGTACAGCTGATCAAGCTGGTATGATCATTCCAGTTGTTATCTCAGTATACGAAGATAAATCATTTACTTTCGTTACTAAAACACCACCAGCTGCTGTTCTTTTGAAAAAAGCTGCAGGTGTTGAAAAAGGATCAGGTACACCTAACAAAACTAAAGTTGCTACAGTTACTCGTGCACAAGTACAAGAAATTGCAGAAACTAAGATGCCAGATTTGAACGCTGCAAACATTGAGTCTGCAATGCGTATGATCGAAGGTACTGCTCGTTCTATGGGATTCACTGTTGTTGACTAATCAATAACTTCCCTATATAACCCGCAAGACTTCATCATTTCGAGAAGTGACGTGGGAGATGAAAATCGATTGAACCACTTACAAGGAGAATAGAAAATGGCTAAAAAAAGCAAACAACTTCGTGCTGCTCTTGAGAAAATCGACAGCACAAAAGCATACAGCGTAGAAGAAGCTGTAGCTCTTGCAAAAGAAACTAACTTTGCAAAATTTGACGCAACTGTAGAAGTTGCATACAACTTGAACATTGACGTGAAAAAAGCTGACCAACAAATCCGTGGAGCAATGGTATTGCCAAACGGTACTGGTAAAACAGCTCGCGTTCTTGTATTTGCACGTGGTGCAAAAGCTGAAGAAGCTAAAGCTGCTGGTGCAGACTTCGTTGGTGAAGACGACCTTGTTGCTAAAATCAACGACGGTTGGTTGGACTTCGACGTAGTTATCGCTACACCTGACATGATGGCTCTTGTTGGACGTCTTGGACGTGTCCTTGGACCACGTAACTTGATGCCAAACCCTAAAACTGGTACTGTAACAATGGATGTTGCTAAAGCTGTTGAAGAGTCTAAAGGTGGTAAAATCACTTACCGTGCTGACCGTGCAGGTATCGTACAAGCTATCATCGGTAAAGTTTCATTTGAAGCTGACAAGTTAGTTGAAAACTTCAAAGCATTCAACGAAACAATCCAAAAAGCTAAACCAGCTACTGCTAAAGGAACTTACGTAACAAGCTTGACAATCACAACTACTCAAGGTGTTGGTATCAAGGTTGACGTTAACTCACTTTAATTAGTAAATAATCAAAAGGTTGGGACATTTTGTCTCAACCTTTTTTCTATTAAAAGGTAAAAATACGTATAAACTTTCTAATCTATTTGATATTGTAAAGTATCTAGATAGAAAATTCAGAAAATTGTTTCTTTTGTCTTGAAAATTTTTGAAAAAATGGTATTATAGAAACAAGTCATTTTAAGAGAAGAGAAAGGGGAACGATGGAGAAAATCATTTTAGACTCACCAAAGTCAGGTTCAGAACTCGTTTTGGAAACGCTCCGTGACCTAGGAATCGATACGATTTTTGGTTATCCAGGCGGGGCTGTATTGCCTTTATATGATGCTATTTATAATTTTAAAGGCATCCGCCATATTCTAGGTCGCCATGAACAAGGTTGTCTTCATGAAGCAGAAGGTTATGCTAAATCAACAGGGAAACTTGGTGTCGCAGTCGTCACAAGTGGACCAGGAGCTACCAATGCTATTACTGGTATTGCAGATGCTATGAGTGACAGTGTTCCCCTTTTGGTCTTCACTGGTCAGGTAGCAAGAGCGGGAATCGGTAAGGATGCTTTCCAAGAAGCAGATATTGTCGGAATTACCATGCCAATTACCAAGTACAACTATCAGGTTCGTGAGACGGCGGATATTCCACGTGTGATTACAGAGGCTGTGCACATTGCGACTACCGGTCGTCCAGGACCAGTTGTTATTGACTTGCCAAAAGATGTTTCTGCTCTTGAAACGGACTTTGTCTATTCATCAGAGATAGATTTACCAAGTTATCAACCAACTCTAGAGCCTAATGAGATGCAAATCAAGAAGATCTTGAAGCAACTCTCTAAGGCTAAGAAGCCAGTTTTGTTAGCTGGTGGTGGTATTAGCTATGCAGAGGCTGCTGCGGAGTTAAATGAATTTGCAGAACGTTATCAAATTCCTGTTGTTACCAGTCTTTTGGGACAGGGAACAATTGCAACTAGTCATCCACTATTTTTGGGAATGGGTGGAATGCATGGTTCCTTTGCGGCTAATATTGCGATGACAGAAGCTGATTTTATGATTTCGATTGGGTGTCGCTTTGACGACCGTTTGACTGGTAATCCTAAGACATTTGCGAAGAATGCCAAAGTAGCGCATATTGATATCGATCCAGCAGAGATTGGTAAGATTATCGCTGTTGATATCCCAGTTGTCGGAGATGCTAAAAAGGCCTTACAGCAGTTACTAGCGGAGCCAATCGTTCGTAACAATACTGAAAAATGGATTGAAAAAGTTACCAAAGATAAGAATCGTGTTCGTTCTTATGATAAGAAGGAACGTGTCGTCCAACCACAAGCGGTTATTGAACGTATAGGCGAATTGACTAAGGGTGATGCCATTGTCGTAACTGACGTCGGACAACACCAAATGTGGACAGCTCAATACTATCCATACCAAAACGAGCGTCAACTCGTAACTTCAGGTGGACTAGGAACCATGGGATTTGGAGTTCCTGCAGCCATTGGAGCAAAAATTGCCAATCCAGATAAGGAGGTCGTGCTCTTTGTCGGTGATGGTGGTTTCCAAATGACCAATCAGGAATTGGCAATCTTGAACATCTACAAGATTCCAATCAAGGTCATCATGCTTAATAACCATTCACTTGGGATGGTTCGTCAATGGCAAGAAGCCTTCTACGATGGTCGAACATCAGAGTCAGTCTTTGACAGCCTCCCAGATTTCCAATTGATGGCTCAAGCCTATGGAATTAAGAATTATAAATTTGATAATCCTGAAACCTTAGAAAAGGATTTGGAAGTCATTTTGGAAGATGTACCAATGTTTATCGAGGTAGATATTTCTCGTAAAGAGCATGTTTTACCAATGGTACCAGCTGGTAAGAGTAATCATGAGATGTTGGGGGTGAAGTTTAATGCGTAGAATGTTAACAGCCAAACTTCAAAACCGGTCAGGAGTTCTCAATCGTTTTACCGGTGTCTTGTCTAGACGCCAAGTTAATATTGAGAGTATCTCGGTAGGGGCGACAGAAAATCCTAATGTGTCAAGGATTACCATTATCATTGATGTTGCATCTCACGATGAAGTAGAGCAAATCATCAAACAACTCAACCGTCAGGTCGACGTTATTCGTGTCCGTGATATCACAGATAAACCACACCTCGAGCGTGAAGTGATTCTGATCAAGGTCTCAGCACCAGCTGAGAAGCGAGCAGAAATTTTAGCTATTATCCAGCCTTTCCGTGCAACTGTTGTTGATGTGGCTCCGAGCTCCATTACTGTTCAGATGACTGGGAATGCTGAAAAGAGTGAAGCTTTGATTCGGGTTATTCGACCATACGGTATCAAGAATATCGCTCGTACGGGTGCAACTGGATTTACCCGCGATTAATACTCTTCGAAAATCTCTTCAAATCACGTCAGCTTTGCCTTGCCGTACTCAAGTACAGCCTGCGCCTAGCTTCCTAATTTACTCTTTGATTTTCATTGAGTAAAAAATAACTTAAATTTGTTAATCTAGCCTATCAGGCAATAAATATAGAAAAGAGAGAAAAACTATGTCAGTTCAAATGGAATACGAAAAAGATGTAAAAGTAGCAGCACTTGATGGTAAAAAAATCGCTGTTATCGGTTATGGTTCACAAGGTCATGCTCACGCTCAAAACTTGCGTGATTCAGGTCACGATGTGATCATCGGTGTTCGTCCAGGTAAATCTTTTGATAAGGCAAAAGAAGATGGTTTTGATACTTATACAGTAGCAGAAGCAACTAAATTGGCTGATGTTATCATGATTTTGGCACCAGACGAAATCCAACAAGAATTGTACGAAGCAGAAATTGCTCCAAACTTGGAAGCCGGGAATGCAGTTGGATTTGCGCATGGTTTCAATATCCACTTCGAATTCATCAAAGTTCCTGCAGATGTAGATGTCTTCATGTGTGCTCCTAAAGGGCCAGGACACTTGGTACGTCGTACTTACGAAGAAGGATTTGGTGTCCCAGCACTTTACGCTGTGTATCAAGATGCAACAGGAAATGCTAAAAACATCGCCATGGATTGGTGTAAAGGTGTTGGTGCAGCACGCGTTGGTCTTTTGGAAACAACTTACAAAGAAGAAACTGAAGAAGATTTGTTTGGTGAACAAGCAGTTCTTTGTGGTGGTTTGACTGCCCTTATTGAAGCTGGTTTTGAAGTCTTGACGGAAGCTGGATATGCTCCAGAATTGGCTTACTTTGAAGTGCTTCACGAAATGAAACTCATCGTTGACTTGATCTACGAGGGTGGATTCAAGAAAATGCGTCAATCAATTTCTAACACAGCTGAATACGGTGACTACGTTTCAGGTCCACGTGTCATCACTGAGCAAGTTAAAGAAAACATGAAAGCAGTTCTTGCTGACATCCAAAACGGTACATTTGCTAACGACTTTGTGAACGACTACAAAGCTGGTCGTCCAAAATTGACTGCTTACCGTGAACAAGCAGCTAACCTTGAAATTGAAAAGGTTGGTGCAGAATTGCGTAAAGCAATGCCATTTGTTGGTAAAAACGACGATGACGCATTCAAAATCTACAACTAATTTTTGAGAATAAAAATAGAAGGCGAGTTGGGGGGTACCTAACCCGCTTTTTATCTTGAAAAAGAATCAAGGAGAAGATTATGCTTAGTGCAAAAGATGTGGTGAAGGCCCACAAGGTTCTGAGTGGTGTCGTAGCCAATACACCACTTGACTACGATCATTATTTATCCGAAAAATACGGAGCGAAAATTTATCTCAAAAAAGAAAATGCTCAACGTGTCCGCTCTTTTAAAATTCGTGGAGCTTATTATGCTATCTCACAATTGACTAAGGAAGAACGTGAACGTGGAGTAGTGTGCGCATCAGCGGGCAATCACGCTCAAGGTGTTGCCTACACTTGTAACGAGATGAAGATTCCTGCAATAATCTTTATGCCCATTACAACACCTCAACAGAAAATTGGGCAGGTTCGTTTCTTTGGTGGAGATTTTGTAACTATCAAATTGGTAGGAGATACCTTTGATGCCTCGGCCAAGGCAGCTCAAGACTATACAGTTGCTGAAAATCGTACGTTTATTGATCCTTTTGATGATCCCTATGTTCAAGCTGGTCAAGGAACAGTAGCTTATGAAATTTTAGAAGAAGCGCGAAAAGAATCCATTGATTTTGATACTGTCTTGGTGCCTGTAGGAGGTGGAGGACTCATTGCAGGAGTTTCTACTTATATAAAGGAAACGAATCCGGATATTGAAGTTCTAGGTGTAGAAGCCAACGGAGCTCGTTCCATGAAGGCGGCCTTTGAGGCTGGAGGTCCGGTTAAACTTAAAGAAATTGATAAGTTTGCAGACGGGATTGCTGTGCAGAAGGTTGGACAATTGACCTATGAAGCAACCCGTAAAAATGTTGAAACGCTTATCGGAGTGGATGAAGGTTTAATCTCTGAGACCTTAATAGATCTTTACTCTAAACAGGGGATTGTAGCTGAGCCTGCAGGTGCTGCTAGTGTGGCGGCCTTGGAAGTACTGTCAGATTATATTAAAGGGAAGACTATTTGTTGTATCATCTCTGGAGGAAATAACGATATCAACCGTATGCCAGAGATGGAAGAGCGTGCCTTGATTTACGATGGCATCAAGCATTACTTTGTGGTAAACTTCCCACAACGTCCAGGTGCACTTCGCGAGTTTGTAAATGATATTTTAGGACCGAATGACGACATCACACGTTTTGAGTATATTAAACGTGCCAGCAAAGGAACAGGACCAGTCTTAATCGGTATTGCTCTTGCTAACAAGCATGATTATGCGGGCTTGATTCACCGAATGGAGAAATTTGATCCGTCTTATATTAACTTGAATGGGAATGAAACTCTATATAATATGCTTGTTTAATATCCTATAAAATTTTTATCATATCATTTGCCTAACCTATATACGAGTGCTATAATGTAAGTGAAGAAAGGGGGAGATTCCCATGGTTTTACAAGTTTTACTTGTTCTAGTGATTCTAATGCTTATTGTAGGAGCTATGTTAGTGAGCTCTGTTTATGTCGTTCGTCAACAGTCTGTTGCAATTATCGAACGATTTGGTAAGTATCAAAAGTTAAGTAATAGTGGTATTCATCTACGGGCACCATTTGGCATTGACAAAATTGCAGCTCGTGTGCAGCTACGCCTTTTACAAAGTGAGATCGTGGTTGAAACCAAAACCCAAGATAACGTTTTTGTGACTATGAATGTCGCAACTCAGTATCGTGTAAATGAGTTAAACGTTACAGACGCTTACTATAAATTGATGAGACCTGAAGCTCAAATCAAATCTTATATTGAAGATGCATTGCGCTCATCTGTTCCTAAGTTAACTTTGGATGAATTGTTTGAGAAAAAAGATGAAATTGCATTAGAAGTTCAAAAGCAAGTAGCGGAAGAAATGTCAACGTATGGGTATATTATCGTTAAGACGCTCATTACCAAAGTTGAGCCGGATGCAGAAGTCAAACAATCAATGAACGAAATTAATGCTGCCCAACGTAAGAGAGTGGCAGCTCAAGAATTGGCTGAAGCAGATAAAATTAAGATCGTTACAGCGGCAGAAGCTGAGGCAGAAAAAGATCGCCTCCATGGTGTGGGGATCGCAGAGCAGCGGAAAGCAATTGTTGATGGACTTGCTGATTCTATTAAAGAGTTAAAAGGAGCCAATGTCGAATTAACTGAAGAACAAATTATGTCAATCCTATTAACCAATCAGTATTTGGATACATTGAATAATTTTGCAGATAAACAAGGAAATAATACAATATTCTTGCCAGCAAATCCTAATGGAGTTGAAGATATTCGAACCCATATATTATCAGCTTTGAAAGCTAAATAATTATAATCTTAACGCAATAACTTTATTAATATATGTGTTTCAATTGACAAATGCTATAAAAACATATAGAATGAAGTTGCGTAAAGAAAAAAATAGGAGAATAACATGGCTAAGTCTAACTTTGAAAAAGTAGAAGCAGTTGTTAGCTGGGTTCGTGATAAGAAGATCACAGGGTATCGTATTTCTAAGGAAACGAATGCGCGTGAGATGTCTATCATTGCTTTGGCTCAAGGACGTGCAAAAGTTAAAAACATTTCCTTTGAAACAGCCCTCGGCTTAATTGATTTCTACAATAAAAATCATGAAAAATTTGAAGATTAGTCTTTGGATATAGGCAGGTTCGAAAAGAATCTGCCTTTTCATTTTTTGGAATATAAAAAAAGACTGCAATGGCAGTCTTTTCTCTTATCGAAGATAGCGTTGTAAAAATTCTCTTGTACGTTCTTCTTTGGGATTAGTAAATAGATCTTCTGGTTTGCCTTCTTCTGCAATGACACCCTTATCCATAAAGATGACACGGTGTGATACATCGCGAGCAAATTCCATTTCGTGGGTTACGACGATCATGGTCAAGCCTTCTTGAGCTAAATCTTGCATGATTTTGAGAACTTCACCGACCATTTCAGGGTCAAGGGCTGATGTAGGCTCATCAAAGAGAATGGCATCAGGATTCATGGAAAGTGCACGAGCAATAGCAACACGCTGCTTTTGCCCACCAGAAAGTTGTTTAGGTTTGGCTTGCCAGTAACGTTCTCCCATGCCGACTTTTTCAAGGTTTTCTTTAGCAACTTTCTCTGCTTCTGAGCGATCACGTTTGAGTACAGTTGTTTGGGCAACGATTGTATTTTCAAGCACGTTTAGATTTTCAAAAAGGTTGAAGGACTGGAAGACCATTCCTAGTTTTTCTCGATAGTGAGTGAGGTTATATCCTTTTTCGAGGACATTTTCACCGTGATAAAGGATTTTACCTTCAGTTGGTGTTTCAAGTAAGTTTATTGAACGTAGGAAGGTTGATTTACCACTACCGGAACTTCCAATGATGGAAATAACTTCTCCTTTATGGATAGTAAGGGAAATATCTTTTAGGACCTCGTTTTGTCCATAGGATTTTTTGAGGTGTTTGATTTCAAGAATGGGTTGATTCATTATTTCAAATCCTCCGTTTGCATTTGGTTAGCACCTGTAGTGTAAGTATCCATATCCATCCGTTTTTCGATATAGCGTAGGATACGTGTTACTGTAAAGGTGAGGACAAAGTAGATAACTGCGATAATAGTAAAGGTTTGGAAGTACTGGTAGGTCTGTGTTGCTACTGTATTTCCTGAGAAGTAAAGTTCTACAACAGAGATAACATTCAATACAGAAGTATCCTTGATGTTGATGACGAACTCATTACCAGTAGCAGGTAGGATATTTCGAACTACCTGAGGTAAAACAATCTTACGCATGGTTTGATTATGAGTCATACCAAGTGCAGTAGCTGCTTCAAATTGTCCCTTGTCAACAGCCAAGATACCACCACGAACGATTTCGGTCATGTAGGCACCGGTATTGATAGAAACGATAAAGATAGCAGCCAGAGTACGGTCTAGGTTGATTCCGAAAGCCTGGGCAGTTCCATAGTAGATAACCATAGATTGTACGATCATAGGAGTTCCGCGGAAAATTTCGATATAGATATTGAGAATCCAACCAACTATATTTTGAATGACGTAGATAAATTGATTTTCAGATTGAGGCGCAGTACGGAAAACACCGATAGCAAGACCAATAACGAGACCAACGATGGTACCGATAATTGAAATTAAAAGTGTGATTCCAGCACCACGCAAGAGTTGTTGCCAGTTCTCAGTTAGAATTTTAGCAACTTGGCTAAAGAAATTACTGCTGTTTTCTTCAGTAGTTGTAGCTTGAACAGGTTGTTCCTTAATCATACGATCCATTAGTGCAACTTGTTCATCCTTAGAAATGGTTTCGATGCTCGCATTGATTTGGCTGATACGGTCGTCATCTTTACGAAGACCGATAGCGATAGTGGTATCTTCTTCTCCAGTTTTAAAACCAGGTTCAGGTTGAATCATTTTGAATTTGGCATTTGCTGACTCAGCAGTTAGAGCCTCAGGACGCTCAGAAACATAGGCGTCAATGACACCAGCTTCAAGAGCTTGACGCATTTGAGCGAAATCTCCCATGGCAGTTTCTTTTTTAGCGCCTGGAATTTGAGAAATCAAGTCATAAAGGTAAACCCCTTGTTGAGAAGTGATTTTTGCATCTTTAAAATCATCTAGTGTTTTGGCGTTTGCATAGGCAGAATCTTTTTTGACTAAAAGTACTGGTTCACTGGTATAGTAACTGCTTGAGAAGGCAATTTCTTGCTTACGTTCAGCGGTTGGACTCATACCTGCAATAATCATATCAATCTTACCAGAAGTAAGGGCTGGAACGAGTCCTTCCCATTTAGTTTTTACAATGAGTGGTTCTTTACCCAGATCTTTAGCGATTTTTTTTGCAATTTGAACATCGTAACCGTTAGCATATTGGTTTGTTCCATCGATTTTGACAGCACCGTTACTGTCATCGTCTTGTGTCCAGTTGAAGGGGGCGTAAGCTGCTTCCATCCCGATGCGTAAATATTCATCGGCTTGGACCTGACTAACTAGTCCTAGAGTAAGGGCTAGGCTAGCAAGGATAGATAAGCATAATTTTTTCATGTTTTCTCCTATTTCTAGTCTAAAAATGGCTCCCTCTATTGTATCTAAAAATGGTGAGATTTTCAATACAAGTAAACCTTAACTTCTAAAAAATGATATAATAGTGAAAAAACATGAAAGGGAATGTAAGATGAAAAAGAGATGGCTTCTTGCTCTGGTATTTACTTGTTTGCTATTTGTACCTCGTCTAGTTTTTGCAGTAGACTTCGATATTCTGTCCTATAAGGGTGATTTGAATATTCATGCAGATAATACAGCAGTTTTTAAAGAAACAATTACCTACCATTTTAAAGATGATTTTAATGGTCAATTGATTGGGCTCGGTAAAGCAGGGAAGATGCCAAAGGGATTTGAGATTGATGATGATCCAACTGTCCTCGTATCTAAAAATGGGCAAATCGTTCAAGATGTCCTTTCATATACTAAGGAAGAAGAGGATGGCTACAAGGTCACCATTTTTAATCCAGGAAAAACAGGAGATACTGTTCGTGTGACTGTTACTTGGCAACTTAAAAATCTTCTTTTCTTATATCAGGATATTGCTGAGCTGAATTGGCAACCACTGACAGATAGTTCAGGGAATATCAAAGATCTGGAATTTCGAGTAACTTCAGATAGTCCGGCAGAGAAACTCTTTTTCCATACTGGTCAACTCCTCAATGAGGGAAAGGTTGAAAAAGTAAATGATATCTACTGGGTGAAGATGAAAAATCTTCCTAAAAATCGTCAGATTGAACTTCATGCCTATTGGCCAAGAGAGGCTTTCTCAAGCGCTCCGACTCAAGGACTGGAAGAAGATAATATAAGCAACTTTAAAAGAGTTGAGGTAGAAATAAAGGCCGATAAAGTACACGCTAAGGTCATGATAAAATGGATTTTTCCAATCTTCTTTATGGCTCTCTTACTAGTAACGGTCCACTATTATAGAGAATTTCGTCAGCATACGACTCTTAAAAAGGTATATCCAAAGAATCATCGTCTCTACGAACCCCCAATGGACCTACCTCCAATGGTTTTGTCAGAAGCAATCTATTCAACATCCTTAGAGGAAGTTAGTCCTCTAAATAAGCAGAAGTTTGGGAAATTCACCTTTGAACAACTAATTCAGGCAACCTTATTAGATTTAGTCGATCGAGGGCATTTATCTATTTTTGAGGGTGAAGAAGAGCCGTGGCTGAGAATTAATAGCGAAAAAGGTTTGTCAAATTTTGAGAAGGAGTGTCTGCGGATGACCCTTTCTACAAATAAAGAATTGGCTCTTTCAGACCTTTTCCCTGAATATCAAGTTTCTTCTGGTTTGTTCCATGGAGCTAAGGAAGCTGATGAGAAGCATATTCGAGAATTCGGCATGCACCTCAAGCGTTCCTTTGAGAGACGACTTGAACGCATGCAAAGTTGTGTTCGAGACAAGGTGAAAATTTTACGAATTCCAAGTTATTATCGACCTTTAACGGAAAAAGAAAATAATCTTGTGAAAAAAATGAAAGTCTGTTCAGCTATAACAGGTTTAATAGGCTTTCTTATCTTTTACTATAGTCTGCGAACGCGTGGTTATTTTTCACTCCCTTTACTTTTCCTCGGTTTAATGGGATTGCTAGCCAGTGCCTTGGTTCATTTTGTGACTAGAGGACCTTCTCGTGATGGAGTCTTAAATGAAGAGGGAGCAGAAGCCTATTACCTTTGGACAAGTTTTGAAAATATGCTTCGGGATATTGCTCATCTTGATAAGGCTGAACTAGAGAGTATTGCACTTTGGAATCGTCTTTTGGTCTATGCAACTCTCTATGGATACGCTAAGAAGGTGAATAAAATCATGAAACTTCACAATATTCAACTTGAAAATGCTGCTATGAATCTTTATGTATCTTGTGGGTGGGATAAACAATTTCACACATCTGCTACTCAAATCAATTTGTACACCTCAGTCGCAAATACAGCAAGTACCTTTTCTGTATCATCCGGAAGCGGTAGCTCTGGTGGTGGTTTCTCAGGCGGTGGCGGTGGTGGAAGTGTTGGTGCTTTCTAAAGAAAACTAAACACATCCTTTAAAAGTATGATATAATGGAGGATAGAAAAAAGGAGTAATCTATGTATTTTTTTGAAATTTTAAAAGCTATCTTTTTTGGAATTGTTGAAGGAATCACGGAGTGGCTGCCGATTTCAAGTACTGGCCACTTGATTTTAGCACAAGAGTTTATCCAGTTTAAAGATCAAAATGAAACTTTTATGTCTATGTTTAATGTCGTCATTCAACTGGGTGCAATCTTAGCCGTTATGGTTATCTACTTTAACAAGCTTAATCCCTTCAAACCAGGTAAGGATAAAGTTCAAGTTCGTAGAACCTGGCAATTATGGTCCAAAGTATTTGTGGCTACACTTCCTTTATTAGCCGTTTTTAAATTTGATGATTGGTTTGAAACCCATTTCTATAATAAAGTTTCAGTAGCCATCATGTTGATTGTTTATGGGGTTGCCTTCATCTATCTTGAAAAACGTAATAAAGCGCAAGCGATTGAGCCAACAGTCACTGATTTAGATAAATTACCTTATAAAACAGCATTGTATATCGGTCTTTTCCAAGTCTTGGCCCTTCTACCAGGGACTAGCCGTTCCGGAGCAACTATCGTAGGTGGTTTGTTAAATGGAACTAGTCGTTCAGTGGTAACAGAATTTACCTTCTATCTAGGAATTCCAGTTATGTTTGGAGCCAGCGCTTTGAAGATTTTTAAATTTATCAAAGCGGGAGAAGTCTTGAGTTTTGGTCAATTCTTCTTGCTCTTGGTAGCCATGGTAGTGGCTTTTGCAGTCAGCATGGTTGCCATTCGTTTCTTGACTAGCTATGTCAAAAAACACGACTTTACAGTGTTTGGTAAATACCGTATTGTCCTTGGTAGTGTGTTACTACTTTATAGCTTTGTTCGATTATTTGTATAAGAAAAAACCTTGAGGGTAGATTCCTTCAAGGTTTTTAAAATCCTGTCACAGTGACTCCTAATAAACGGACGCCCTTGTCTTTATCACTCAGTGTTTCATAGAGTTGGATAATGCTTTGAGCAATTTCTTCAGAGTCTTGTGTTTGTTGATTCAGTGTTTTTCGTTTTGTTAAAGTAGAAAAGTCAGCATAGCGGATTTTCAAAATGACGATCTTACCACTTTTCTCATATTTTTGAAGACTAAGAGCAACTTTTTCCGAAAGAAGAGTTAGCTCTTTTTTAATATCTTCATCTAGACTTAGAATCTTACTGTAAGTTTTTTCTTTACCAATAGACTTACGGATACGATTGGATTTGACGGGAGAATTATCAATGCCACGAGCTTTGCGATACAGATCAAAACCGAGTCTTCCGAAACGATCAATGAGAGTGATTTCAGAAACCTCTAAAAGGTCAGTACCCGTATATACACCCATTTGATGGAGTTTCTCAACTGTTTTCTTGCCCACACCGTGGAACTTAGCGATATCCATTTGTTTGAGAAAATCTTCAGCTTCATCAGGAAGAATGACTGTCAAACCACGAGGCTTTTGATAGTCACTTGCCATTTTAGCTAAAAATTTATTGTATGATACACCAGCAGAAGCTGTTAATTGTAATTCATTCCAGATATCCTGCTGAATTAAACGAGCAATTTTAACAGCAGATTTGATACCAAGCTTGTTTTCAGTTACATCTAGATAAGCTTCATCGATACTCATAGGTTCAATTTTATCCGTATATCGTTTAAAAATAGCTCGAATCTGTTGGCCAACAGTAGTATATTTTTCGTAGTTCCCAGAAATAAAAATAGCTTGAGGACAGCGTTCATAAGCCTCTTTGGAACTCATGGCTGAGTGAATGCCGAATGCTCTGGCTTCATAACTACAGGTTGAAACAACACCCCGACCACCTGTTTTCCTAGGGTCGCTACCAATAATAACGGGTTTGCCTTTAAGTTTAGGATTGTCACGAATTTCTACAGCAGCAAAAAAGGCATCCATGTCAATATGGATAATTTTACGGGATAAATCATTCATCAGTGGAAATATCAGCATGGACTGTCCTTTCTTTGATAGATTTTCTAGCCTTATTATACCTTTTTTCTGAAAAAATGGGAAATGGCCATTTCTTTTTCAAAAATATACTACAGTTAACACTAAAATAACAACTGTATTATAAAAGAAAGTGCCTAAAAAGTGTGATTTCACTTGTTGAAATCGTTTACTGTGTGGTATACTGAATACATGAATGTAACAGATGACTGTTACTAGAAAGATAAAAGAGGACATTAACATGGTTGTTAAGACAGTTGTTGAAGCACAGGACATTTTTGACAAAGCCTGGGAAGGCTTTAAAGGTGTTGACTGGAAAGAAAAAGCAAGTGTATCACGCTTTGTACAAGCAAACTACACACCTTATGATGGTGATGAAAGCTTCCTTGCAGGACCAACAGAGCGTTCACTTCACATCAAAAAAATCGTAGAAGAAACTAAAGCACACTACGAAGAAACTCGTTTCCCAATGGACACTCGTCCAACATCTATCGCTGATATCCCTGCAGGATTCATCGACAAAGAAAACGAAGTTATTTATGGTATCCAAAATGATGAACTCTTCAAATTGAACTTCATGCCAAAAGGTGGTATCCGTATGGCTGAAACTACTTTGAAGGAAAATGGATATGAACCAGACCCAGCTGTTCACGAAATTTTCACAAAATATGTAACAACTGTTAACGACGGTATCTTCCGTGCTTACACTTCAAACATCCGTCGTGCTCGCCACGCTCACACTGTAACTGGTCTTCCAGATGCATACTCACGTGGACGTATCATTGGTGTGTACGCACGTCTTGCTCTTTACGGTGCAGACTACTTGATGCAAGAAAAAGTAAACGATTGGAACTCAATCGAAGAAATCGATGAAGAGACAATCCGTCTTCGTGAAGAAATCAACCTTCAATATCAAGCATTGCAACAAGTTGTACGCTTGGGTGATCTTTACGGAGTTGACGTTCGCAAACCAGCGATGAACGTTAAAGAAGCTATCCAATGGGTAAACATTGCCTTCATGGCTGTCTGCCGTGTTATCAACGGTGCAGCTACATCTCTAGGACGTGTGCCAATCGTATTGGATATCTACGCAGAACGTGACCTTGCTCGTGGTACATTTACTGAATCAGAAATCCAAGAATTTGTTGATGATTTCGTTATGAAACTTCGTACAGTTAAATTTGCTCGTACAAAAGCTTATGACCAATTGTACTCAGGTGACCCAACCTTCATCACAACTTCTATGGCTGGTATGGGTAACGACGGTCGTCACCGTGTTACTAAGATGGACTACCGTTTCTTGAATACTCTTGATAACATCGGTAACTCTCCAGAACCAAACTTGACAGTTCTTTGGACTGACAAATTGCCATACAACTTCCGTCGCTACTGTATGCACATGAGCCACAAACACTCTTCAATCCAATACGAAGGTGTTACAACAATGGCTAAAGATGGATACGGTGAAATGAGCTGTATCTCATGTTGTGTGTCTCCACTTGACCCAGAAAACGAAGAACAACGTCACAACATCCAGTACTTCGGTGCTCGCGTTAACGTTCTTAAAGCTCTTCTTACTGGTTTGAACGGTGGTTACGACGATGTTCATAAAGACTATAAAGTATTTGACATCGAACCAATCCGTGACGAAGTTCTTGAATTCGAATCAGTTAAAGCAAACTTTGAAAAATCTCTTGACTGGTTGACTGACACTTACGTAGATGCTTTGAACATCATCCACTACATGACTGATAAGTACAACTACGAAGCTGTTCAAATGGCCTTCTTGCCAACTAAACAACGTGCTAACATGGGATTCGGTATCTGTGGATTTGCGAACACTGTTGATACATTGTCAGCTATCAAGTACGCTACAGTTAAACCAATCCGTGACGAAAATGGCTACATCTACGATTACGAAACAATCGGTGAATACCCACGTTGGGGTGAAGATGACCCACGTTCAAACGAATTGGCAGAATGGTTGATCGAAGCTTACACAACTCGTCTACGTAGCCACAAACTTTACAAAGACGCAGAAGCTACTGTATCACTTTTGACAATCACATCTAATGTTGCTTACTCTAAACAAACTGGTAACTCACCAGTCCACAAAGGTGTATACCTCAACGAAGATGGTTCTGTGAACTTGTCTAAACTTGAATTCTTCTCACCAGGTGCTAACCCATCTAACAAAGCTAAAGGTGGATGGTTGCAAAACTTGAACTCACTTGCTAGCCTTGACTTTGGTTATGCAGCTGATGGTATCTCATTGACAACTCAAGTTTCACCACGTGCTCTTGGTAAAACTCGTGACGAACAAGTTGATAACTTGGTAACAATCCTTGATGGTTACTTCGAAAACGGTGGACAACACGTTAACTTGAACGTTATGGACTTGAACGATGTTTACGAAAAGATCATGTCAGGTGAAGACGTAATCGTACGTATCTCTGGATACTGTGTAAACACTAAATACCTCACTCCAGAACAAAAAACTGAATTAACACAACGTGTCTTCCACGAAGTTCTTTCAATGGATGATGCATTGAGCTAAGATTTATAAATAGTAAATCAAAAACCAGTCACTCTGACTGGTTTTTTTGTTATAAAAATTTTTTAAAAAAAATTAGTCAAATTTAGTCAAAACTCTTGACTAAAACTGACCAAAGTGATATACTAAGAACATAAGGATAAGGAAAGTCCTTAGAAAACCTTGATTTTAAGGTGATTGCATATACTATCTTAAGATCAAAGTATGGGTAAAACCTAGAAAAGAGGTACAACCTATGGTTAACATTAGTATTTTTAGAAGTCCAATCGAAAAACCTGTATTGGATAAAGAAAAACCTGAAATTATACGTAGAGTAGCAAATAGCTAGTCTAAATTTTTTAAAACAAAGGTCAGAGAAAGTCAAAATGTTTTGACTAAATAAATTTGAAACAAACGAGGTATGAAATATGAATAACAACTTTAATAACTTTAACAACATGGATGATTTATTTAACCAATTAATGGGTGGTATGCGTGGATATAGTTCAGAAAACCGTCGTTACTTGATTAACGGTCGTGAAGTAACACCTGAAGAATTCGCTATTTACCGTCAAACCGGTCAACTTCCAAGCGAAGGAAGTGAACAAGCTCAGTACGTTCAAGGTAAAGGTATGAAACAAGATGGGATTCTTGCAAAACTTGGACGTAACTTAACAGCAGAAGCACGTGAAGGGAAGCTGGATCCGGTTATTGGACGTAACAAGGAAATTCAAGAAACATCTGAAATCCTTTCTCGTCGTACAAAGAATAACCCAGTTCTAGTAGGTGATGCTGGTGTTGGTAAAACGGCAGTAGTAGAAGGTTTGGCCCAAGCTATTGTGAATGGAGACGTTCCAGCAGCAATCAAGAACAAAGAAATCATTTCAATTGATATTTCTGGACTTGAAGCTGGTACTCAATACCGTGGTAGCTTTGAAGAAAACATTCAAAACTTGGTAAACGAGGTTAAAGAAGCTGGAAATATTATCCTCTTCTTCGATGAAATCCACCAAATCCTTGGTGCAGGTAGCACAGGTGATGGTCAAGGATCTAAAGGACTTGCTGATATCTTGAAACCAGCTCTTTCACGTGGGGAATTGACAGTGATTGGTGCAACAACTCAAGATGAATATCGCAACACTATTTTGAAAAATGCTGCTCTAGCTCGTCGTTTCAACGAGGTGAAAGTTAATGCTCCATCTGCTGAAGATACTTTCAAGATTCTCCAAGGGATCCGTGATCTTTATCAACAACACCACAATGTTATTTTGCCAGATGAAGTCTTGAAAGCTGCCGTTGATTACTCTGTTCAATATATTCCACAACGTAGCTTGCCAGATAAGGCTATTGATCTTGTCGATGTGACCGCTGCTCACTTGGCAGCACAACACCCAGTGACAGATGTACATGCAGTTGAGCACGAAATTCAAGCGGAAAAAGCTAAACAAGAAGAAGCTGCTGCAAAAGAAGATTACGAAGCAGCTCTAAATGCAAAAGTTCGTATCGAAGAACTTGAAAAGCAAATTGCTAACCATACAGAAGATCACAAGGTTACAGCGACTGTAAATGACGTAGCTGAGTCTGTAGAACGTATGACAGGTATTCCTGTTTCACAAATGGGTGCAACTGATATTGAACGTTTGAAAGATATGGGCCACCGTTTGCAAACTAAGGTTATCGGTCAAGACAAGGCTGTTGAAGCCGTTGCCAAAGCGATCCGTCGAAACCGTGCTGGTTTTGATGAAGGTAACCGTCCAATCGGTAGCTTCCTCTTTGTAGGTCCTACTGGTGTTGGTAAGACTGAGTTGGCTAAACAATTGGCTCTTGATATGTTCGGAACGAAAGATGCTATCATCCGTTTGGACATGTCAGAATATAGCGACCGTACAGCCGTTTCTAAATTGATTGGTACAACAGCTGGTTATGTTGGTTATGATGACAATAACAATACTTTGACAGAACGTGTTCGCCGTAACCCATACTCAATCGTCCTTCTCGACGAAATTGAAAAGGCTGACCCTCAAGTCATTACTCTTCTTCTTCAAGTCTTGGATGATGGTCGTTTGACAGATGGTCAAGGTAACACTGTCAACTTCAAGAATACGGTGATTATCGCAACTTCAAACGCGGGCTTTGGTTACGAAACTAACTTGACAGAAGATGCTGATAAACCAGAACTCATGGATCGATTGAAACCATACTTCCGTCCAGAATTCCTCAACCGTTTCAACGCTGTGATTGAATTCTCACACTTGAGCAAGGAAGACCTTTCTAAGATTGTTGACTTGATGTTGATTGATGTCAATAAGACACTTTCTAAGAAAGAAATTGACTTGGCAGTGAGCGATGCAGCCAAAGAATACATGACTGAAGAAGGTTATGATGAAGTTATGGGTGTTCGTCCACTCCGTCGAGTAGTTGAACAACAAATCCGTGATAAAGTAACAGACTTCCATTTGGATAATCTTGATGCTAAACACCTAGAAGCTGATATGGAAGATGGTGTCTTGGTCATTCGTGAAAAAGCCTAAATCAAGATTTAGAAAATAAAAAAAGGAACCAGTTCAAAAGCTGGTTTCTTTTTTTATTATTAGATAACATGACGTTCAAAGGCATCGTCTGAGATTCCTTGTTGGAGAATTAATTTTGCCCATTCTTTAGCCGAGAAGAGGCTGTGGTCCTTATAGTTTCCACAAGACTCAATGGTTGTTCCAGGAACATCTTCCCAAGTTGTAGTCTCAGCGATTTCCTTTAGTGAATCCTTGATGACAGCAGCGATTTCAGCGCTAGTATGACGTCCCCACATAATCATATGAAACCCTGTACGACAACCAAATGGTGAACAATCAATCATACCGTCGATGCGAGTACGGATTAGTTTAGCCAAGAGGTGCTCAATTGTATGAAGTCCAGCAGTAGGGATAGAGTCTTCATTTGGTTGAACCAAGCGGATATCAAAGTTAGAAATGATATCTCCTTTCGGTCCAGTCTCTTCTCCAATCAATCGGACATAAGGAGCTTTTACAATCGTATGGTCTAGTTCAAAACTTTCAACAATAACTTCTTTTGACATGGTATTTCCTTTCAACTTTCTTCTTTTATTATATCATAAAGATATAGTTGATAAATGTCAATGATTGAAATTTTCCTAAAAAGATTTTCATATTAGAAATGGAGGAAGAAAATATTTTCAAATCAATTTGAAAAATTCTGAAAATTGTATTGACACATGGCTGAAAAGGGACTATAATGTATAAAAAGTCATAAAGGAGTTTATTATGAAATTTTCAAAAGTAATGGCCCTAGCAGGAGTGACTCTGTTAGCGTCAGGTGTTTTGGCAGCTTGTTCAGGTTCAGGCTCTAGTGCAAAAGGTGAGAAAACTTTTTCTTACGTTTATGAAACAGATCCAGACAACCTCAACTATCTGACAACAGGTAAGGCTGCAACTGCTAATATCACTAGTAACGTCATTGACGGTTTGATGGAAAATGACCGCTATGGAAACTTTGTGCCATCTATGGCAGAAGACTGGTCAGTATCTCAAGATGGTTTGACTTACACTTATACAATCCGTAAAGATGCTAAGTGGTACACTTCTGAAGGTGAAGAGTATGCACCTGTGAAAGCTCAAGACTTTGTAACAGGTCTTAAATATGCAGCTGATAATAAGTCAGAAGCCCTTTATCTTGTTCAAGAATCTATTAAAGGTCTTGACGCTTATGTCAAAGGTGAAGTAAAAGATTTCTCAGAAGTTGGAATCAAGGCAATTGATGATCAAACTGTTCAATACACTTTGAATAAACCAGAAACCTTCTGGAACTCTAAGACAACCATGGGTATTCTTGCACCAGTCAATGAAGAATTCCTTACTTCTAAAGGAAGTGACTTTGCCAAAGCAACTGATCCAAGCAGTATTCTTTACAATGGTCCTTTCTTGTTGAAATCATTGGTAGCAAAATCTTCAGTAGAATTTGAAAAGAATCCAAACTACTGGGATAAGGACAATGTTCATATTGATAAAGTAAAACTATCATTCTGGGATGGTCAAGATACAGGCAAACTTGCAGACACCTTTAAGGATGGCGGCTTCTCAATGGCTCGTCTCTTCCCAACAAGTGCAGGATATCCTGAACTTGAAAAAGAGTTTAAGGATAACATCGTTTATACACCACAAGATTCTGCAACTTTCTTAGTTGGGACAAATATTGACCGTCAGTCTTACAAGTACACTTCTAAGACTACGGATGAACAAAAGACATCAACTAAAAAAGCTCTCCTAAACAAAGACTTCCGTCAAGCCATCGCCTTTGGTTTTGATAGAACTGCTTATGCTTCTCAAGTAAATGGAGAAAGTGGAGCAAGCAAACTTCTTCGTAACTTGTTCGTACCACCAGCTTTCGTACAAGCTGATGGTAAAAACTTTGGTGAATTAGTTAAAGAAAAATTGGTAACCTATGGTGACGAGTGGAAAGATGTGAATCTAGATGACGCTCAAGATGGTCTATACAATCCTGAAAAAGCGAAAGCAGAATTTGCTAAAGCTAAGACAGCTCTCCAAGCAGAAGGCGTTCAATTCCCAATTCACTTGGATATGCCAGTTGATCAAACTAATACTACAAAAGTTCAACGTGTTCAGTCATTGAAACAATCACTTGAAGCAACATTAGGAACTGACAATGTTGTCATTGACATTCAACAACTTCAAAAAGATGAAGTCTTAAATGTTACCTACTTTGCTGAAACAGCTGCTGGAGAAGATTGGGATCTCTCAGATAACGTTGGATGGTCTCCAGACTACATTGACCCATCTACTTACCTTGATATCATCAAACCATCTGTTGGTGAAAATACTAAAACTTATCTAGGATTTGATGCTGGTACAAACAACGCCGCTGCCAAACAAGTTGGTTTGGAAGATTACGAAAAGATGGTTGTTGAAGCTGACAATGAAGTCACAGATGTTTCAAAACGTTATGATAAATATGCCGCTGCCCAAGCTTGGTTGACAGATAGCGCTTTGATTATTCCAACAACTTCTCAAACTGGACGTCCAATGTTGTCTAAGATGGTGCCATTCACCCTTCCATTTGCATACTCAGGTAACAAGGGTATGAGTGAAGCCCTCTTGTACAAGTACCTTGAACTTCAAGATAAACCAGTAACTGCTGATGAATATCAAAAAGCTCAAGATAAATGGAAGAAAGAAAAAGAAGAATCTAATAAAAAAGCGCAAGAAGATCTTGCAAACCATGTAAAATAAAAAAAGGTGGAGTTAGTCATTAACTCCACCTTTTTCATTAATAAAAGACCTAGAAAACATCTTCCTAGGTCTTATAAGATTATTGTTGTCCTTGAGGATTTTGATTTTGATTTGTATTTGGAACAGTTTGGTTTTGTCCATTATTTGGGCTAGTAGTTTCAGCTACTGTAGTTTGATTTTCGGTTGTTGTAGTAGGAGCTTCTGTAGTAGCTTGTTGGGTTGTTTGAGGGATCCAGTTACTACGAGCGCCAACTTTGAAAACATACTCACCATTACGATATAGACCTTCAGGCATTGTCCAATCACCTGGGTGATCATCCTCGGAAAGGTACTCCATCATTGATCGGTAGATGTTGGCCGCTACTCTAAATCCATCTCCTTCGATTGGAGTGAGGCGGTTTGAATAACCGGTCCAGACAGCCATTGAATATTTGCGGGTATATCCTACAAACATTTCATCAGGTGCGACATAATCGTATCTCTTAATGTAATTTTCAATTTCATCATCTGTATAGTTAGATGTACCCGTCTTACCTGCTTGAGGTAACCAAGACATATAGGCACCACGACCAGTTCCGTAGGTTAATACGGTTTTCATCATTTCTGTCATCATATAGGCAGTAGTCTCTTTCATGGCACGTGAGCCAGGATCAGAGTACTCTTTTGAACTACCGTCACTAAAGACAATCTTGTTGATATACATTGGCTTATGGTAGATACCACCGTTAGCAAAAGCAGCGTAAGCAGCAGCCATTTTCTCACTACTTGCTCCGTACTTTTTGTTTGACTCAGTCGTGTTACTTGAAATAGCGTTGGCATAGTGCATATCCGGATAGTCAATACCTAAACCATTCAAGAAAGTCTTGGCTTTGTCTAATCCAACCTTTTCAAGTGTTTCAACGGCAGGTACGTTACGCGATTGTTGGATTGCATATTGTAGTGTGATGTTTCCATAGTATGCTTTATCCCAGTTATAAACAGGAATATCTGTTCCAGGATAGTTATAAGGGGCATCTTTTATGATTGCTGCGGTAGAGTCGTAAATTCCGTATTCAAGTGCAGGTGCATAATCTGTGATTGGTTTCATAGTAGAACCCCAGTCACGGTTGGTTTCAACGGCCTGATTGAGTCCGAAGGATACATTACTTGACTGGTGTCTTGAACCAAGCTGAGCAATAACTTTACCATTTGTAACGTCTACGATAGTAGAAGCTGCTTGAAGTTCATCATCCGGATAATAAACATACTCATCTGTGTTGTATACATCCCAAAGACGCTTTTGAACGTCTTGGTCTACGTTAGTGTAGACATCCATTCCAGTAGTTAAAAGGTTGTAGCCTGTCTCTGTTTCAACTTGTTCAATCACTTCTTTGAGGTAATTGTCTAAGTATGGAGGATAGGAGTTGCTTCCTTTCAGACTTTGTAAACCATCAGTAATAGGTGTATTTATAGCCGTTTCATATTGTTCAGCTGTTAAATAACCTTGCTTTTGCATCTCTGATAGGACTAGATTACGACGTTCTGTTGCTTCTTCTGGATGAGAATAAGGATCGTATTGGTTAGGTGCCTGTGGCATTCCGGCTAGAAGAGCGAGTTGTGGAATTGATAGGTCTTTTAAATCTTTACCATAGTAACTTTGAGCTGCAGTTTGCATACCATAGTTACCATTTGACATGTATACCTTATTGATGTAATATGTCAAAATTTCCTGTTTAGTTGCAGTTCTTTCTAACTGAATAGCTAGCCAAGCTTCTTGGGCCTTACGTGCGATTGTTTGGTCTGATGAAGAAGTTGAGAAATATGTCAGCTTAATCAACTGCTGCGTCAAGGTTGAACCACCTTGGAGGCCACCTCTACTAGTTAAGTTTCGCAGGAAAGCTCCAGCTATTCGAATGCTATCGATTCCTCTATGGTTAAAAAAACGGTGATCCTCGATAGAGACAATTGCATTGACCAGTTCAATAGGAATTTCATTGCTTTGAGCATTGACACGACGCTCGGCTCCTAAGTCAGCAATCAATTCGTTTTTACTGTCGTAAATTTTACTTGAAGTTGTTGCGACAAGTTTGCTTTCAGAAAGTTCTGGTGCTTTAGATACATAGTAGAAGAAGACACTTCCACCAATCAATATTGCAGCAATAAAGGCTGCTAAAAATCCAATTCCTAGATATTTAGCAATGCGCCAGATAAGTTGTTTGTTCATATTGTTTTACCACCTAGTAAATGTTGTTTGACGATATCGAGATAAGGTATTTGAGGGAAGGCTTGTTGTTCAATCACATAACCATGCTCTCGAATATAATCAAGCGGCATTGATTTTTTCCCCATATCCTGTTGATAAAAACGGATAAGGTCAATCGCCGGTAATAAATATGTTTCCTGATAAGAAGAAAAATGGATTAGGACGAAGCAAATTCCCTTTTGTTCAAGAACCTGTTCCATATGCTGTATCTGATGAGAATGGAAGTTCTTCATCGGGAAAGCATTTTTTTGTCTGGTTTCCTTTGCTTCGAAATCGATGTAAAATCCTTCATAAACACCCGAGTAGTCAGTAGTTGAAGCTTGTCTAAAATAGGCTTCAACAATTTTAGCGCGACTCCGTTGAGGGTAGTCGACCCGAACAATCTGAACTGGGGTTGGCTTTTTGTGAATGACTGCTATTCCATGTGATAGATAGTAGTCATTGGTAGCATTAATCATCTTTTCAAAGCTCATACCTCGATTTGCGAAATTTTTAGTTTGAGGTAGAGAAGTTTTGCTTGGTTTAGATGAAAGTTTATGTGGATAGTTGACCATAGTCCTCCTTATTGGTACAATAACATCACTCTATTATACCACAAAGGTTTTCAGAAAGGGTGAAAAAATGCATACAGCCTTGGTTTTGGGATACTCAGCTTTTGATTTGGGAGTGTTTAACGAAAAGGACATTCGCTTAAAAATTATCAAAAAAGCCATTCGAAGAGATTTGGAAAGATTGGCTGAGGAAGGGTTGCAATGGCTAGTGTTTACAGGTTCTCTTGGTTTTGAACATTGGGTTTTAGAAGTCGCCAAGGAAATGAAAGATGACTATGGATTTCAACTAGCGACTATTTTTGATTTTGAAACACATGGATCGAATTGGAATGAAGCAAATCAGATCAAATTGAGTGATTTTAAACAGGTCGATTTTATCAAGTATGCCTATCCGGCTTATGAGCATAAAAGCCAATTGAGAGATTACCAGATTTTTTTACTTGAAAATACAGATGGAGCCTATCTTTTTTATGATCAAGAAAACGAAACAAAACTGAGATTTTTTTACGAACTGATGAAAAAGAAAGACAACTATATTACAAAAAGATTAACATTTGAGGATTTAAACGAAATAGCCGAAAATTTTTCCGAAAATTGAGGCTTTGACCTTGCTTTTTGTTTGCCTTTTTTTATATAATAATACTAGTAACTGAGAATGGAGAGAGACATGGCAAGTATTATTTTTACAGCAAAGGATATTTTTGAGCAGGATTTCGGAAGAGAAGTACGTGGATACAGTAAAGCAGAGGTAGATGAATTCTTAGATGACGTTATCAAGGATTATGAAACTTATGCAGCGTTGGTTAAATCATTGCGCTTGGAAGTCGCAGAATTGAAAGAACAATTGGCGAACAAACCTCAAGTGGAACCTGTATCTGTAACGTCTGAGCCTGCTGAGCTTGGAAGTACGACTTCTATGACTAACTTTGATATCTTGAAACGCTTGAATCGTCTTGAAAAAGAAGTATTTGGAAAACAAATCGTAGAAAATTCTGATTTCTAAGAATCATACAGTTGTGCAATTTTTGGATAATCGCGTGGAGAGTTTATCTTTTCATGAGGAAAGTCCATGCTAGCACAGGCTGTGATGCCTGTAGTGTTTGTGCTAGGCGAAACCATAAGCCTAGGGACGAGAAATCGTTACGGCGAGTGAATAGACTAAGTTTTCGGATATGTTTTAGTAGCTCTGAAAGTGCCACAGTGACGAAGTCTCTCTGGAAACAGAGAGAGTGGAACGCGGTAAACCCCTCAAGCTAGCAACCCAAATTTTGGTCGGGGCATGGAGTGCGCGGAAACGAACGTAGTACTCTGACTGCTAGCAGCTTCTAGCTGTTAGTGGTAGACAGATGATTATCGAAAGAAGTGGTCCTAGTCACTTCTGGAACAAAACATGGCTTATAGAAAATTGCATATAGGTTGGGGCTGAGAAATTTTCTCAACCTCATTTTTTAAAGGTGAACAAGAGAAAGGTCTTTAAAGACTGACATGAAACAAACATTTAATTTAATCGCGACTGCTGCAGCAGGCTTAGAGGCTGTTGTAGGTCGGGAAGTGCGTGCACTTGGCTATGACTGTCAAGTTGAGAATGGTCGCGTTCGCTTTGAAGGAGATGTAAAGACAATTATTGAAACCAACTTGTGGCTACGAGCTGCAGACAGGATTAAGATTGTTGTTGGGACTTTTCCCGCAAAAACATTTGAAGAACTTTTTCAAGGAGTTTTTGCCTTAGATTGGGAAAATTATTTACCACTTGGAGCGCGTTTTCCAATTTCAAAGGCTAAGTGTGTCAAATCAAAACTTCATAATGAACCTAGTGTTCAAGCTATTTCTAAAAAGGCAGTTGTCAAGAAATTGCAGAAACATTATGCTCGACCAGAAGGCGTTCCCTTGATGGAAAATGGTCCAGAGTTTAAAATAGAGGTTTCAATTCTTAAAGATGTTGCGACTATCATGATTGACACAAGTGGCTCTAGTCTTTTCAAACGAGGTTATCGTACTGAAAAAGGTGGTGCTCCTATTAAAGAGAACATGGCAGCAGCAATTCTGCAATTATCAAACTGGTATCCAGATAAATCTTTGATCGATCCAACCTGTGGTTCAGGGACCTTCTGTATTGAGGCAGCTATGATTGCTCGTAATATGGCGCCAGGCTTACGCCGTTCCTTTGCTTTCGAAGAATGGAATTGGGTTAGTGATCGTTTGATTCAGGAGATTCGTACGGAAGCTAGCAAGAAGATTAATCGTGAGATTGAGCTAGACATCATGGGCTGTGATATCGATGGCCGCATGGTGGAAATTGCTAAGGCAAATGCTCAGGCTGCAGGGGTTTCTAAGGATATCCACTTTAAGCAGATGCGCGTGCAGGATTTGCGAACAGATAAGATTAATGGAGTTATTATTTCGAATCCACCATATGGGGAACGCTTATCAGATGACGCAGGAGTAACAAAGCTCTATGCTGAGATGGGAGAGGTATTTGCACCACTTAAAACCTGGAGTAAATTTATCCTGACCAGTGATGAAGCTTTTGAAAGTAAATATGGTAGTCAGGCAGATAAAAAACGGAAACTCTATAACGGTACTTTGAAAGTTGATTTATATCAATATTTTGGTCAACGAGTGAAAAGAGAAGATGTCAAAGTAGAAAGGAATGCAAATGAGTAAGAAAAGACGCAATCGCCATCACAAGGGTGAGCAAGAATCTAAGTTTGAATTTGAAGAGGCTAAAGATTTAACGGTTGGTCAGGCTATTCGTAAGAACGAAGAAGTTGAAGCAGGTGTGACTCCAGATGATACCATCTTAGATAAATATATCAAGCAACACCGTGAAGAAATCGAAGCAGACAAATTTGAAAATTTACAAACGAAAAAAGAGGAGTCTACTCAAAGCTTGGATGATATGATCCAAGAAGTGAGAGAAACTACTGAACAAGAAAATGTGTTAAGTCCGGAAGAGGAAGCGATTGCTCTTGCAGTAGCCACAGATACAACTGAAATCGTTGCCCAAGAAGCCGAAGAAGAGGAAACCAGAGTTCTCGAGCAACCTTTTAAGGATGAATTGGAAGCTGTGGAAATGGCTGAGGTTGATAACTCCGAAGTTGCAGTGGTTTATGAGGAAAATGAAGATCAACTTCAACCATTATCTCGTTCTGCTCAAGCAGATGATGAACCACAAAATAAAAAGAAATGGGCAATTTTGTCAGCCATTATTTTGCTATTCCTCTTGATTTTTGGAGGTGGCTATTACGTTTATCGTCAGATTACGCGTTCTTCTCAAGAGCTTCAAACGAAGGCGGCGGATTCAGGTTTGGTAAGCAATCAGTCAGTCTATGAACAATTTAATACGCTCTACGACACGTTTTATACTGATGAAAACAAAACGGCTCTTAAAAATAGCCAGTTTAGTCAACTGAATCAATTGAAAGAACTTCTAGATAAACTAGAAGGAGCGAGAGAACATACTCTAGCCAAATCAAAATATGATAGTCTAGAAACTCAAATAAAGGCTATCCAAGAAGTGAACTCTCAATTTGAAACTCCAGCTATTACAGATGGTGTCTTGGATACAAATGCAAAAATCAAAGCGGATGCTAAATTCACGGAAATCAAGACTGGTAATACAGAAATTGATAAACTGCTTGATAAAGCAATCAGCCTTGGTAAGAGTCAATTAACAAGTACAACAACGGCCTCAACAACTGCTTCGACAACAGCAGCGAGCCAGGAAGCGTCAAGCCCAACAACAGAAAGCAGTCCATCTACTTCAACAAGTGATACTGCGGCATCTACTAATAGTGGCTTGTCAAGCGAAGGTGTTAATTTGCAAAGAAGCGCTAGCCGAGTACCGTATAATCAATCTGCTGTAAACGATAGTAGTAATCCTGCCTGGACCTTTGCAGATGGTGTTCTTGAACAGATCCTTGAGACATCCCGTGCGCGTGGATATATCACTGGAAACCAATATATCTTGGAACGTGTAAATATTGTGAATGGCAATGGATATTACAATCTTTATAAACCAGATGGAACTTATCTCTTCACTCTAAACTGTAAGACAGGATACTTTGTTGGGAATGGTTCTGGCCATGCGGATGATTTAGACTACTAGTCAAATTGTTATAAAATTCTTTCTTTTCACAGATAAACGTGATAAAATAAAACTTATTAAATAAGAGGAGTGTCACATGACAAAAGCAAACTTTGGTGTTGTTGGTATGGCCGTAATGGGTCGTAACCTTGCCCTTAATATTGAATCTCGTGGATACACAGTTGCTATCTATAACCGTAGTAAAGAAAAAACAGAAGATGTTGTTGCTTGCCATCCTGAAAAGAACTTTGTGCCAAGCTATGATATCGAAAGCTTCGTAAACTCAATTGAAAAACCACGTCGTATCATGCTCATGGTTCAAGCAGGACCTGGTACAGACGCAACCATCCAAGCCCTTCTTCCACACTTGGATAAAGGCGATATCTTGATTGACGGAGGAAACACGTTCTACAAAGATACTATCCGTCGTAACGAAGAATTGGCGAACTCTGGTATCAACTTCATTGGTACAGGTGTTTCTGGTGGTGAAAAAGGTGCCCTTGAAGGTCCTTCTATCATGCCTGGTGGACAAAAAGAAGCTTATGAATTGGTAGCAGATGTTCTTGAAGAAATCTCTGCAAAAGCACCAGAAGATGGTAAACCATGTGTGACTTACATCGGTCCTGATGGAGCTGGTCACTACGTGAAAATGGTCCACAACGGTATTGAGTACGGTGATATGCAATTGATCGCAGAAAGCTATGATTTGATGCAACACTTGCTTGGTCTTTCAGCTCAAGATATGGCTGAAATCTTTACTGAGTGGAACAAAGGCGAATTGGATAGCTACTTGATCGAAATCACTGCTGACATCCTTGGACGTAAAGATGATGAAGGTCAAGATGGACCAATCGTAGACTACATCTTGGATGCTGCAGGAAACAAGGGAACAGGTAAATGGACTAGCCAATCAGCTCTTGACCTTGGTGTGCCATTGTCACTGATTACTGAGTCAGTATTTGCGCGATACATTTCAACTTATAAAGAAGAACGTGTACACGCTAGCAAGGTACTTCCAAAACCAGCTGCCTTCAAATTTGAAGGAGATAAGGCTGAGTTGATCGAAAAAATCCGTCAAGCTCTTTATTTCTCAAAAATCATTTCTTACGCACAAGGTTTTGCACAATTGCGTGTGGCTTCTAAAGAAAATAACTGGAACTTGCCATTTGCAGACATCGCTTCTATCTGGCGCGATGGCTGTATCATCCGTTCTCGTTTCTTGCAAAAGATCACTGATGCCTACAACCGTGATGCAGATTTGGCTAACCTTCTTTTGGATGAGTACTTCTTGGATGTAACTGCTAAGTACCAACAATCAGTTCGTGATATCGTAGCTCTTGCTGTTCAAGCAGGTGTACCAGTACCAACCTTCTCAGCTGCCATCACTTACTTTGATAGCTACCGTTCAGCTGACCTTCCAGCAAACTTGATCCAAGCACAACGTGATTACTTTGGTGCCCACACATACCAACGTAAAGACAAAGAAGGAACATTCCACTACTCTTGGTATGACGAAAAATAAGTAGGTCAGCCATGGGGAAACGGATTTTATTACTTGAGAAAGAAAGAAATCTAGCTCATTTTTTAAGTCTGGAACTCCAAAAAGAGCAATACCGAGTTGATCAGGTAGAAGAGGGTCAAAAAGCCCTCTCCATGGCTCTTCAGACAGACTATGACTTGATTTTACTGAATGCTCATCTAGGGGATATGACAGCCCAGGGTTTTGCAGAACAGTTGAGTCGGACTAAGCCAGCTTCGGTTATTATAGTCTTGGACCATCGAGAAGAATTGCAAGACCAACTTGAAACAATCCAGCGTTTCGCTGTTTCATATATCTACAAGCCAGTCATTATTGATGATTTGGTGGCTCGTATTGCAGCAATTTTCCGAGGTCGGGATTTTATCGACCAACACTGTAGTCAAATGAAGGTTCCGACATCCTATCGCAATCTGCGTATGGACGTAGAACATCATACAGTCTATCGTGGTGAGGAAATGATTGCCCTCACACGTCGTGAATATGACCTTTTGGCTACCCTTATGGGAAGCAAGAAAGTTTTAACTCGAGAGCAGTTGCTGGAAAGTGTTTGGAAGTATGAAAGTGCGACCGAAACCAATATCGTGGATGTTTATATCCGCTATCTACGTAGCAAACTTGACGTAAAAGGTCAAAAAAGTTACATTAAAACCGTGCGTGGTGTGGGTTACACCATGCAAGAATAGAAAAGCAGTTACCTTGTGTAACTGCTTTTTTTGAAATTATTATATATTGACATATAGTTTAGTCTTTGCTACAATCATTTTGGAGGATAAAAGAATGAAATTTTTGAAAAAAATGATGCAAATCGCCTTAGCAGTCTTTTTCTTTAGTCTATTAGCAACTAGTGCAGTATTGGCGGATGATGCTGATTCAGAAGGTTGGCAATTTGTCCAAGAAAATGGTAGAACCTACTACAAGAAGGGGGAACTCAAAGAAACCTACTGGCGAGTGATTGATGGTAAGTACTATTATTTTGATCCTTTATCTGGAGAGATGGTTGTCGGCTGGCAATATATACCGTTTCCATCTAAAGGTAGTACAATTGGACCTTACCCAAATGGTATCAGATTAGAAGGTTTTCCAAAGTCAGAGTGGTACTACTTCGATAAAAATGGAGTGCTACAAGAGTTTGTTGGTTGGAAAGCATTAGAGATTAAAACTAAAGACAGTGTTGGAAGAAAGTATGGTGAAAAACGTACAAATCCGGAAGATAAAGAAGAGAAGAGTTTTTACACGAACTATTACTTTAATCAAAATCATTCTTTAGAGACAGGTTGGCTTTATGACCAGTCTAATTGGTATTATCTAGCTAAAACGGAAATTAATGGAGAAAACTATATTGGTGGTGAAAGACGTGCAGGTTGGATAAACGATGATTCAACTTGGTACTATCTAGATCCAACAACTGCTACAATGCAAACGGGTTGGCAATATCTTGGTAACAAGTGGTACTATCTTCGTTCATCAGGAGCTATGGCAACTGGCTGGTATCAGGAAGGTTCGACTTGGTATTATCTTGACGCTGAAAATGGGGATATGAAAACAGGTTGGGTTTCCATCAATGGCTATTGGTATTACCTTCGTTCATCAGGAGCTATGGCGACAGGCTGGCTTCAAGACGGCTCAACTTGGTACTATCTCAATGCAAGCAATGGCAATATGAAGACAGGCTGGTTCCAAGTTAACGGTAAATGGTACTATGCCTATAATTCAGGTGTCCTAGCTGTGAATACAAAAGTAGATGGCTACTACGTCAACTATAATGGTGAATGGGTACAGTAATGAAAACAAGCGATTGTGAAGGAAACAATCGCTTTTTTTGTGAAAATATAATAAAATAGAAAGGAATAAAGTTCTAAAATTTTATCTAGAAAAAGACGATTTTCGTCTGATAGTAGGATTAAATGACAAGAGAAGTTGGTGTCGGTCAGGCACATAGTAAAATTATTTTAATAGGAGAGCATGCAGTAGTTTATGGCTATCCAGCCATCTCTTTGCCTCTTTTAGAGGTTGAAGTGACCTGTCGGGTTGTACCGGCAACGACACCATGGCGCCTTTTTGAAGAGGATACCTTGTCCATGGCAGTTTATGCTTCTCTCGAGTATCTGAATATCAAAAATGCTTACATCCGTTGCCAAATTGACTCTGCAATTCCAGAAAAACGTGGAATGGGTTCTTCGGCAGCCATTAGCATTGCGGCTATTCGCGCGGTATTTGATTATTACCAAGCAGAACTTCCACATGATGTGTTAGAAATTCTGGTCAATCGCGCTGAGATGATTGCCCATATGAATCCTAGTGGATTGGATGCCAAGACCTGTCTTAGTGACCAGCCTATTCGTTTTATCAAGAATGTTGGTTTTGAAGAACTAGCCATGGACTTGTCGGCTTATCTGGTCATTGCAGATACAGGAGTCTATGGACACACTCGTGAAGCTATTCAAGTTGTAGAGAGCAAGGGTAAGGAAGCTTTACCTTTCTTGTATGCACTTGGAGAGTTGACCCAGCAAGCAGAAGAAGCAATAAAGGCAAGAGATGCCGTGATGCTGGGAGAGATTTTAACAAAAGCACATGGAAATCTAAGAGAAATAGGAGTTAGTAGCCTTGAGGCTGATGCCTTGGTTGAAACTGCTCTTCAACATGGAGCTTTAGGTGCTAAGATGAGTGGTGGTGGTTTAGGTGGCTGTATCATAGCCTTAGTAGCCGACTATCACCAAGCTCAAGATTTAGCTGAAAGATTAGAAGAGAAAGGAGCTGTTCAGACATGGATCGAAAGCCTGTAACAGTGCGTTCCTATGCCAATATTGCTATTATTAAATATTGGGGAAAGAAAGCAGAAAAAGAGATGGTTCCTGCGACTAGCAGTATCTCTCTGACTTTAGAAAATATGTATACGGAGACGACACTTTCTCCTTTACTAGCAGATACAAAGGCTGATGCCTTTTACATCAATGGTCAGTTGCAAAACGAAGCTGAGCATGCCAAGATGAGTAAAATCATTGACCGCTACCGTCCGGAAGGAGCAGGGTTTGTTCGTATCGATACTAAGAACAATATGCCAACAGCAGCAGGCCTTTCTTCAAGTTCCAGTGGTTTATCTGCCTTGGTCAAAGCTTGTAACGCCTATTTCCAACTTGGGCTGAATCGCAGAGAATTGGCCTTGGAAGCTAAGTTTGCATCGGGTTCTTCATCTCGTAGTTTTTATGGTCCCTTGGCAGCCTGGGACAAGGATAGTGGAGAGATTTATCCTGTCGAAACTGACTTGAAACTAGCTATGATTATGTTGGTCTTGGAAGACCAGAAAAAACCAATTTCCAGTCGAGATGGAATGAAGCTCTGTGTCGAAACTTCTACGACTTTTGATGAGTGGATTCGTCAATCTGAACAAGATTACAAGGATATGTTGGTCTACCTCAAGGAAAATGACTTTAGGAAAGTTGGAGAATTGACAGAGAAAAACGCCTTGGCTATGCATGCTACGACAAAAACTGCAACTCCCTCCTTCTCTTATCTGACAGATGCTAGTTATGAGGCTATGGATTTTGTTCGTCAGCTTAGAGAACAAGAAGAATCTTGCTACTTTACCATGGATGCGGGCCCTAATGTCAAGGTTCTTTGCTTGGAAGAGGACCTGGAACATTTGTCAAAACTTTTAGGTCAACGCTATCGCTTAATCGTTTCAAAAACAAAGGATTTGAGCCAAGATGACGATTGTTAAAACTTGTGGGAAGCTCTATTGGGCTGGTGAGTATGCCATTTTAGAACCAGGTCAATTAGCGCTAATCAAGGCTATTCCCATCTATATGACGGCTGAGATTAAAGCGTCTAATGATTATCGACTCTACTCAGATATGTTTTCCTATAGTGTAGACTTGCAACCGGATTCTTCTTATGCCTTGATTCAAGAAACAGTTGCCTTGGTGGAGGAGTATCTAACTGCCCAAGGAGTTGAACTGCAGCCTTTTTCTTTAGACGTTCGTGGGAAAATGGAGCGTGAGGGGAAGAAATTCGGCTTGGGTTCTAGTGGCAGTGTGGTTGTTTTGGTCATCAAGGCCATGCTTGCTTTTTATGAAAGATTAGCTGACAGAGAACTCTTGTTTAAATTGGCGAGTGCTGTACTTCTTAAACGTGGGGACAATGGCTCCATGGGGGACATTGCCTGTATCGTATCAGAAGACCTCGTCCTCTATCAGTCATTTGACCGTGAGAAAGTGGCACAATGGCTAGAAAAGGAAGACTTGCAAGCTGTATTAGCACGTGACTGGGGCTTTTCTATTAGGAGTGTTGAACCGGTCTTGACATTTGACTTTCTGGTTGGTTGGACCAAGGAAGTGGCTGTATCAAGTCACATGGTTAAGCAAATCAAGGATAATATGAATCCTAGCTTTTTACAGGCTTCAAAAGAAACAGTGGCTAACTTGGTAAAGGCTTTGGAGGTGGGTCAAGAAGAAACCATTATTGACTTGCTGGAACAAGCCAGCCAACTTTTAGAAGGCTTGAGTTCAGATATTTACACACCTTTGCTCAGGCAATTAAAAAATGCCAGCAAAGACTTGAAAGCTGTCGCTAAAAGTAGTGGTGCTGGTGGTGGAGACTGTGGGATAGCACTTAGCTTTGACCGAGATTCGACCACATTACTGAAAAAACGCTGGGCTGATCTAGGAATTGAGCTCTTGTATCAAGAAAGGATGGAACATGACGACAAATCGGAAGGATGAACACATCCGCTATGCCCTTGAACAAAACAGTTCTTATAATAGTTTTGATGAAGTTGAACTAATTCATTCTTCGCTCCCCTTATATGACTTAGATGAAATTGATCTTTCGACAGAATTTGCAGGTCGAAAGTGGGACTTTCCTTTTTATATAAATGCTATGACAGGTGGAAGCGATAAGGGGAGAGAAATCAATCAAAAGCTGGCTCAGGTGGCAGATGCTTGTGGGATTTTATTTGTGACGGGCTCATACAGCGCTGCACTCAAGGATCCTTCAGATGATTCTTTTTCAGTCAAAACTAGTTACCCTGACCTCCTTCTTGGAACCAATATTGGCTTAGACAAACCTGTAGAACTAGGATTACAAACAGTAAAAGAGATGAATCCCCTTCTATTACAAGTTCATGTTAATGTCATGCAGGAATTGCTCATGCCAGAGGGTGAACGTCAATTTAGATTATGGCAGCATAATCTGAAAGATTATGCTGAGCAAATCTCTGTGCCACTTGTTTTAAAAGAAGTCGGCTTTGGTATGGATGTGAAAACCATTGCTAAGGCTTATGAGATGGGAATACGAACCGTTGATTTGTCTGGGCGTGGGGGAACGAGCTTTGCCTATATCGAAAACCGTCGCAGTGGACAGCGTGATTACCTAAATGACTGGGGTCAATCGACCATGCAAGCTCTTATCAATGCCCAAGACTGGAAAGACAAGATGGAACTTTTGGTTAGTGGAGGAGTTCGCAATCCACTAGATATCATCAAATGCTTGGTGTTTGGAGCCAAGGCAGTTGGTCTATCACGCACTATGTTAGAGCTGGTTGAAAATTACTCTGTTGATGTCGTTATTTCCATTGTTGAAGGTTGGAAGGAAGACCTACGCTTGATTATGTGTGCCCTTAATTGTAAAAAAATTGAGGATTTGCAAGAGGTTGACTATCTCCTATATGGAAAATTGAAAGAAGCAAAAGATCAAATGTAAAGAGATCGGGATTTTGGTCCCGGTCTTTTTATCATTCCCCAGACTGATGTGACATTTTGGTTTTGTGATACAATAAAATAGAGAGGACGGATACATGCGAAAATTTCAAATTTTTCTATTTATTGAAGCTTGTTTATTAACAGGGGCTCTGATTATGATGGTATCAGAGCATTTTTCCCGTTTTCTACTGATGTTGCTCTTGTTTTTACTGCTGATTCGATATTATACTGGAAAACAGGGAAACAATTTTATTTTAGTAGCAGTGAGCATCCTATTTTTCTTTATCATCATGCTCAATCCCTTTGTCATTTTAGCCATCTTTGTAGCCTTGATTTACAGCCTGTTCCTGCTTTACCCTATGATGAACCAGGAAAGAGAAGATACCAATCTGGTTTTTGAAGAAGTTGTGACAGTAAAGAGGGAGAAAAATCGCTGGTTTGGAAATCTCCACCATTTTTCAAGTTACCAGACCTGTCGTTTTGATGATATCAATCTCTTTCGCCTTATGGGGAAGGATACCATTCATCTAGAGCACGTGATTTTGAGCAATCATGATAATGTCATTATCTTGAGAAAACTGGTTGGTACGACTAGAATTATCGTACCAGTGGATGTAGAAGTCAGCCTAAGCGTCAATTCTCTGTACGGAGATTTAACCTTTTTTGACCAGCCTAAACGTGCTTTGCGTAATGAGCAATTTCATCAAGAAACCAGAGATTATCTCAAGAGTCCCAAGAGTGTTAAGATTCTTTTGACAACGATGGTTGGAGATGTTGAGGTGGTGAGAGGATGAAAAAGCAACCCTATATTTTAATTGGTGTCACCTCTTTTCTCTTTGTCGCTTTTCTGTTTCGAAGTATTTTTAAGGTCTTAGATTTGGAGTGGACTTCTCTCTTCCAAGATATAGAAAAGACAGAAAAAGTCCTATTTCTAGCTTTGATGTTTAGTCTTGCCCTTGCTTTTTTATTGGTCCTATTTTGGACAATGGTTGACGAAATTTCAAGAAGAAGAATCCAAGCAAATCTTAAGAATCTGCTGGCTGGTAAAGATATTAAAAGTCTAGGGGATGACGACTTAGACGCAAGTTTTAAAAACCTGTCAGGCAAGCTTGGTTTATTGACAGAAGCCATTCAAAAAGCGGACAATCAAGCCTTGGTCAAGGAAGAAGTGATTATTGAAAAGGAGCGCAAGCGAATCGCGCGTGACTTGCATGATACGGTTAGCCAAGAAATTTTTGCTGCCCATATGATTTTATCAGGACTCAGTCAACAAGCTTCCAGATTAGACAAAGAGAAGATGCAGACACAACTCCAGAGTGTAACAGCTATTTTGGAGACAGCCCAAAGAGATTTGCGTATTCTACTCTTGCATTTGCGTCCTATTGAACTGGAACAAAAGAGTTTGGTTGAGGGAATTCAGTTGCTTCTCAAAGAATTGGAAGAAAAAAGTGAACTCAAAGTCAGTTTTAAATATCAGGTAGACGAATTGCCTAAAAAGATTGAGGAGCATGTCTTTCGTATCGTCCAAGAATTGATTAGTAATACTCTCCGTCATGCCCAAGCTTCTTGTCTAGACGTTTATCTTTATCAAACGGAAACTGAATTGCAGTTGAAGGTAGTAGACAATGGTCTCGGTTTTCAGTTAGATGATGTTGATGAACTAAGCTATGGACTACGGAATATCAAAGAACGAGTGGAAGATATGGCAGGGACCGTACAACTACTAACAGCACCGAAGCAGGGTTTGGCAGTGGATATTCGGATCCCCTTGCTTGATTGATTAACAAAAGGAAATAAAATGAAACTATTATTAGTAGATGACCACCAAATGGTGCGTCTTGGTTTAAAAAGTTATTTTGAACTACAAGATGATGTAGAGGTTGTTGGAGAAGCAACTAATGGAGCCGAAGGGATTTCCATGGCCTTGGAGCTTCGTCCAGATGTGATCGTCATGGATATTGTTATGCCTGAAGTCAACGGAATTGACGCAACTCTAGCTATTCTCAAAGAATGGCCGGAGGCTAAAATTTTGATTGTGACTTCTTATCTAGACAATGAAAAAATCATGCCAGTCTTAAATGCTGGGGCTAAAGGCTATATGCTCAAAACTTCGAGCGCAGATGAGTTGCTACACGCAGTTCGTAAGGTAGCAGCCGGTGAATTTGCAATTGAACAAGAGGTCAGCAAGAAGGTAGAATATAACCGTAATCACGTCGAACTGCACGAAGAATTAACTGCGCGAGAACGCGATGTCCTTCAACTGATTGCCAAGGGCTATGAAAATCAGCGCATTGCAGATGAGCTCTTTATCTCCCTTAAGACAGTCAAGACCCATGTCTCCAATATCCTAGCCAAACTTGAAGTTAGTGATCGTACCCAGGCAGCTGTTTATGCTTTTCAACACCATCTGGTGGGTTCTGATGAATTTTAGGGGACATAGGATGTAACTGAAGCATGGACGAAAAGCGCATCCATTACTTGAAAAAGTTCGCTACTATGTGGTATAATGGACTGTATTAAAAATTTTAAGGAGAAATGACAGAATGTCTGTATCATTTGAAAACAAAGAAACAAACCGTGGTGTCTTGACTTTCACTATCTCTCAAGACCAAATCAAACCAGAATTGGACCGTGTTTTTAACTCAGTAAAGAAAACTCTTAACGTTCCAGGTTTCCGTAAAGGTCACCTTCCACGTCCTATCTTCGACCAAAAATTTGGTGAAGAAGCACTTTACCAAGATGCAATGAACGCTCTTTTACCAGACGCTTATGAAGCAGCTGTTAAAGAAGCTGGTCTTGAAGTAGTTGCTCAACCAAAAATTGACGTAACTTCTATGGAAAAAGGTCAGGATTGGGTTATCACTGCAGAAGTTGTTACAAAACCTGAAGTAAAATTGGGTGAATACAAAAACCTTGAAGTATCAGTTGATGTAGATAAAGAAGTAACTGACGCTGATGTAGATGCACGTATCGAACGTGAACGCAACAACTTGGCTGAGTTGGTTATCAAAGATGGTGCTGCTGAAGAAGGCGACACTGTTGTTATCGACTTTGTTGGTTCTATCGACGGTGTTGAATTTGACGGCGGAAAAGGTGAAAACTTCTCACTTGGACTTGGTTCAGGTCAATTCATCCCTGGTTTCGAAGACCAATTGGTTGGACATTCAGCTGGTGAAACTGTTGACGTTATCGTAACATTCCCAGAAGACTACCAAGCAGAAGACCTTGCAGGTAAAGAAGCTAAATTCGTAACAACTATCCACGAAGTTAAAGCTAAAGAAGTTCCAGCTCTTGACGATGAACTTGCAAAAGATATCGACGAAGAAGTTGAAACTCTTGACGAATTGAAAGAAAAATACCGCAAAGAATTAGCTGCTGCTAAAGAAGAAGCTTACAATGATGCCGTTGAAGGTGCAGCAATCGATAAAGCAGTTGAAAACGCTGAAATCGTAGAACTTCCAGAAGAAATGATCCACGAAGAAGTTCACCGCTCAGTAAATGAGTTCCTTGGAAACTTGCAACGTCAAGGTATCAACCCTGACATGTACTTCCAAATCACTGGAACTACTCAAGAAGACCTTCACAAACAATACGAAGCAGAAGCTGAGTCACGCACTAAGACTAATCTTGTTATCGAAGCAGTTGCGAAAGCTGAAGGATTTGACGCTACTGAAGAAGAAATTCAAAAAGAAATCGAGCAATTGGCTGCAGATTACAACATGGAAGTTGCCCAAGTACAAAGCTTGCTTTCAGCAGACATGTTGAAACACGATATCACAATCAAAAAAGCTGTTGAATTGATCACAAGCACTGCAACAGTAAAATAATCTGAAAAGATAAAAAAACCATCGGATTCGGTGGTTTTTTTGTGCTTTATTTTCCGAAAAACTCATCAAGGTCATCTTGGCTAATCCCAATCATGGCTGGGATACTAGTCCAGTTATCTTCAGTTAGGATGTAAGGTTGATGAGGGTTAATCTGATTTGTGGGTTCGAGAATTGGCTCATTTACTTCTTCAGAGCTTTCAGTTAAGTCGCTGAAACGTTCAATCAGATAGGTTTTTCGAGCTGTTCCGATATGTTTAGTCGCATAATCAAAGGCTTGAAGTTCACCGAGTAGGATGAGTTTGCTTTTAGCCCGAGTAATAGCAGTGTAGATGAGGTTACGCTCCAGCATACGCTTGCTAGCGCTGGTGATGGGAAGAAACACAACTGGGAATTCACTCCCTTGAGATTTATGGATACTCATGGCGTAGGCAAGACGAATCTTGTACCATTCGTTGCGTGGATAGACGACTTCGTTCCCATCAAAATCAATCACCATTTCATCTTGTTTAGATTCAGTGTATTTAGCAGGAATGAGGTCCGTGATGTAGCCTAGATCTCCGTTAAAAACGTTGACTTCTGCATCGTTAACCAAATGAATGACCTTATCTCCACTACGATACTGAAACTGACTTGCTTCAAAACTATTCTGTCCCTTTTGAAGAGGATTGAGCAGTTCTTGCATGAGTTGATTGATGGCATCGATTCCTTCTGCTCCACGATACATAGGAGCTAGAACTTGGATATCATGAGCAGGGATACCGCTTCTAATGGCAGCATCTAGGATTTTTTCAATGGTCGCTGGGATCTGGTTACTAGCGATTTCAAAATAGGAACGGTCTGCTTTTTTCTGAGTAAAATCTGCAGGTAAAATTCCCTGACGAATCTGACTCGCAAGTGTGACAATGGTTGATTCTTCGCTCTGACGATAAATTCGTTCCAAGCGTGTTTGAGGAATACTTGGAATCTGGAGCAAATCAGCCAGAACTTGACCTGGGCTAACCGATGGCAACTGATCACTATCTCCAACGATGAGAATTTTACTAGTAGAGGAAATATTTGATAAGAGTTGATTGGCTAGCCAAGTATCTACCATAGAGAACTCGTCTACGATGATAAAGTCAGCATCTAGATAATCCTCCAAATGGCTAGTGTCATCATCTCCAGTCATTCCCAAGTGGCGGTGAATGGTTGCACTCGGCAAGCCTGTTAGTTCATTAATGCGACGAGCCGCACGACCAGTTGGAGCAGCAAGGAGAATCGGTAGATTACTTTTCTTTCGAAGGTCCAGTCCTTCTAATAGAGCATAGACGGCAATAATCCCATTGATAACAGTGGTTTTGCCAGTTCCAGGTCCGCCAGTCAGGATAAAGACCTTGTTTTGGATAGCATCGCAGATTGCCTGTTTTTGAATGGCATCGTATTGGATGCCTAATTCTTCCTCAACAATTGCGATCTGCTCCTGGATGAGTTCTGTTTCTTGTTTATCAGTTTCTTCTTTTTCAAGGATACGAATGAGGTGATTATGAATCCCTTCTTCTGCAAAAAAGAGACTGTTATCAAAGATTTTGGTGTCAATTTGTTGGACTTTTTCTTCTTCGATGAGATTGGACAATTCTTGAGCAAGTTGACTTGGTTCCAGTTCTACAGGACGTGAGGATTCCAGTAGATTTAGAGTCTTTTCTAGTAAGTCTCTAGCTTCAACATAAGTATCCCCACTTTCCATACAAGCGTTTAAAAGGCTATGAATGAGTCCTGCTCGGAAACGTTCAGGTGCCTGACTTTCAATGCCCAATTCTTGTGCCAATTGGTCAGCGATGGTAAAACCCAAGCCCTTGATATCTTCTACCAACTGGTAGGGATAATTTTCAACGATATCGATAGTTTCCTCTTTGTAGGTATCCTGAATTTGAATAGCTAATTTATTAGGGATTCCGTAGTTGGCAAGCTTGGCCAAGACCATTTCAGTCCCGTAGTTGAGACGGAGTGTGGATACAAAGGCCTCACGACTTTTAGAAGACAGCCCTGAGATAGTCTCAAGTTTTTCAGGATGTTCTAAGATTTCATCGATAGTATTTTCCCCATAGAGTTCTACAATCTTTTGGGCAGTTTTAAGACCAATCCCTTTGAAATGGCTGCTTGAGAAATATTTTACCAATCCCTTACTAGTTGGTTTTGCTCTTTCGTAACGGGAAATCTGCAGTTGTTCTCCGTATTTGGAGTGTTGGACAATCTGTCCCCAGAAAGTGTATTCTTCTCCCTCGATAACATCAGCCATGGTCCCTGTAACAATGATCTCGAAATCATCAAAGTCCTCAGCGTTGGTATCCTCTATATCTAAAAGGAGAATACGGTAAAAGTTGCTGACATTTTCAAAAATAATACGTTCAATCGTACCTGTAAAATAGACTTCCATATAATTCCTTTACATTCCCGAATGAAATCTATCATTCAGAATAGAATGAGAAGAGGCTGAGATTTATATTTCTCGGCCTCTTAGAGTTCTTAAAATGTTCCGATACGTTTGAGTGGCCAGAAACGGAATTTTGCCTCTCCAATAATATCTTTTGCTTTAAAAGTACCAACATGTCGGCTATCACTAGATACCAGACGGTCATCACCAAGTAGGAGGTATTGTCCCTCTGGAACAGTGAAGGTAAAGCTAGTATTGAAGTTAACATCTAAGGTAAAGGCATCAGCTTTTTCAGCAAGATTTCTGAAGTACTCGCCTTTTTTCCCATCCCAGCTGTCTCCGGTATAGGTTGATTGGAGTTTATCCTCTTTAAAGCGTTTGAGATAATCTGCTAGGTAAGGCTCATCGGTTTCTTGATTGTTGATGTAGAGCTTATCATTATCGTAACGGATGGTATCACCTGGCAATCCGATGACTCGCTTCACGATATCTTTATTCCCTTCATCCTCATGAGCGACAACTATATCAAAGCGATCGATAGGGAGATGTTTGACAACGAAGAGAATTTCTCCATCAGCTAGAGTAGGGTCCATAGAGTGTCCTTCTACACGAACATTGCTCCAAAGAAAGAGACGGCTGAGACCTACTAATGCAATAATCAGGAAGAAAATTCCCCACTCTTTTAAAAATATTTTAAAATAATTCATACTTTTACCTTTCTAGAAGTTGCTTAGCTTTTTCAGTGTTTTTAAAATGCAGCTTTGCACAGAAGCCGAGCCCTTTCATTCCATATGCTTGAAGGATTTGGCTAGCTACCTTATCAGAAGCAGTTCCAGCCCCACTTGGAAGTTGGAATCCCAGCTCTCGTCCTAGGTTTTCAAGATTTTCTAGGAAGAGATCACGCGCAATGATGGAGCTAACTGCAACAGCCAAGTACTTGCCCTCAGCTTTTTCCTCTAGCGTGACTGGATTAGGAAAATGATTGGCTTCATTTTTTAGATACTTTTCATAATTTTGTGAGCTGGTAAAGGCGTCAATAACAATTTTTTCAGGCTCAACTCCCTTTTGAAGGAGGAGAAAGATTGCTTGATTGTGAAGAGCTACCTTGACAGAAACAGCATTATAGCGTACTCCAATGACTTCGTTATACTTACTTGGCGAAAGAAGGAGTGCTTGATGCTGAATCTTCTCCTTAAGAAGGGGAGCAAGCTGACGAATCTTTTGGTCAGTTAGTGTTTTAGAATCTCCAACCCCGAGTTTTCGTAAAAAGTCATGCTGATCAGGAGTTACAAATGACGCCACTACAGCCAGACCACCGAAGTAGGAACCATTTCCAACCTCATCTGTTCCAATCAAGGGGAAATTTTGCCCGCTAACTACTTGTGCTTCTTGATAACCAAAAAAGCTAGCATAGCTTTCAGTGGCTTCTCCTTGCAAGAGGACTTTCCCAGATGTATAGACGGAAACACTGGCTTGAGGAAGCTTTAAAAAGTAGCGAATATAGGGATTTTTACTAGGAGTGAGTGCATGTTCATGCTTTTGAATAAAAGCCTGAATTTCCTTTTCACTCGGAGTTAATGTGATACTTGCCATAGTCTCTATTGTACCATAAAAGCGCTAGAATTGGTAAAAACTGACAAACTAAGTGAAATTTGGTATAATATCTTGAGGTGAATTTTATGGCAAATTTAAATCGATTCAAGTTTACATTTGGGAAAAAAACATTAACGCTGACAACTGAACATGACAATCTTTTCATGGAGGAGATTGCTAAAGTTGCGACGGAAAAGTATGAAGCAATCAAAGAACAAATGCCTGGAGCTGATGATGAGACAGTAGCTATTCTCTTAGCAGTCAACTGCCTATCTACTCAGCTCAGTCGTGAGATTGAATTTGATGATAAGGAGCAAGAGTTAGAATCGCTCCGTTATAAAGTGGTTGCGGCTAAACAAGAGCAGAGTAAGATTGAGGATTCCCTATGATTTCCATTCTACTCTTATTAATCCTTGCTTGGAGCTTTTATATTGGCTACCGCAGAGGAATTATTTTACAAGCATATTATCTTGTAGCAACGATTGTCTCTGCTTATTTTGCAAGCAAATATTACCTAGCTTTAGGGCAGAAGTTCAATTTATTAATCCCTTATGCTAATCCGCAGGAAGGACAGGGAACTTTCTTTTTCCCATCCAATCAACTTTTCCATCTAGATAAGGTTTTTTATGCAGGCGTTGGCTTCCTATTAGCCTTTACGATTTTTTACTGCATCGGCCGTTTGCTTGGTCTTTTTCTAAACCTAGTACCAAGTAAGATACTTGATGGGAAATACTACCGTATCGGTGCGGGTGTGCTATCAATCGGTGTGACCTTATTTGTCCTCCAGATGATGCTAACGATTCTCGCGACTGTGCCATTACAAATTGTTCAAAATTCACTTGAAAATAGCTTTGTAGCTAGACATATCATCCAAAGCATTCCATTCACAACTAATTTTATTAAACAGCTTTGGGTAACTAAATTAATCGGATAAAAAGGGCGGGAACTATTCCTAGCCTTTTGTTTACAATTTCGAAAAGTAAGAGATTGATTTAAAGAGTTGAAAATAAGAAAAGCCATAACTTTTATACTAAGGAAATAAGATGAATACAAAAATACTAGAAACGTTAGAATTTAACAAGGTCAAGGCTTTATTTGAACCTCATCTTTTGACGGAACAAGGACTAGAACAGTTAAAAGAGCTAGTCCCAACAGATAAAGCTGATAAAATTAGACAGGCCTTTGCAGAGATGAAGGAGATGCAAGAACTCTTTGTTGAGCATCCTCATTTCAGCATTTCGGCAACAAAAGATATTGCGGCTACCTGCAAACGTTTGGAGATGGGTGCTGATCTCAACATAGAGGAATTTCTCCTTCTCAAACGTGTCATATTTGCCAGCCGTGAACTGAAAAATTTCTATGATAATCTTGAGAATGTACGCTTGGACCACTTGGCAAATTGGTTTGAAAAACTTCACGACTTCCCACATCTGCAGGGAAATCTCCAAGCCATCAATGAAGCTGGATTTATTGAGAATTTTGCTAGTGAAGAACTAGCACGAATCCGCCGTAAAATCCATGATAGCGAGAGCCAAGTTCGTGACGTCTTGCAAGACCTTCTCAAACAAAAGGCTCAGATGTTGACTGAAGGTATCATCGCTAGTAGAAATGGTCGCCAGGTTCTTCCTGTCAAAAACACCTATCGTAATAAGATTGCCGGTGTGGTTCATGATATTTCTGCCAGCGGGAACACTGTCTATATCGAACCACGTGAAGTAGTCAAACTGAGTGAAGAAATCGCCAGTCTTCGTGCAGATGAACGCTATGAGATGATGCGTATCCTTCAGGAACTTTCTGAACGAGTAAGACCGCACGCAGCTGAAATCGCAAATGATGCCTGGATTATTGGACATTTGGACTTGATTCGGGCTAAGGTCCGCTTTATCCAAGAAACTGGAGCAGTAGTGCCTCAAGTCTCTGAGGGACAGGAGATTCAACTTCTTCATGTTCGCCATCCCTTGGTGCAAAATGCTGTTGCTAATGATGTACACTTTGGTAAGGATTTAACAGCCATCGTCATCACTGGTCCCAATACGGGTGGTAAGACTATCATGCTTAAAACCTTAGGTTTGACGCAATTGATGGCCCAGTCAGGTTTGCCGATTTTGGCGGATAAGGGAAGTCGTGTGGGAATTTTTGAGGAGGTCTTTGCGGATATCGGAGACGAACAATCCATCGAACAAAGTCTTTCAACCTTCTCTAGTCACATGACTAATATTGTAGATATTCTTGGTAAGGTCAATCAAAACTCGCTCTTGTTACTAGATGAGCTTGGAGCAGGAACAGATCCCCAAGAAGGTGCAGCCCTTGCTATGTCTATCCTAGAAGACTTGCGCTTGCGTCAGGTCAAGACTATGGCAACCACTCACTATCCTGAACTCAAAGCCTATGGGATTGAAACGGCTTATGTTCAGAATGCCAGCATGGAATTTGATACAGCTAGCCTGCGCCCGACCTATCGCTTTATGCAAGGTGTACCTGGTCGAAGCAACGCCTTTGAGATTGCTAAACGTCTCGGCTTGTCAGATGTCATCGTAGGTGACGCTAGCAAGCAGATTAATCAAGACAATGATGTCAATCGTATTATTGAACAATTGGAAGAGCAGACGCTTGAAAGCCGTAAACGTCTTGAGAATATTCGCCAAGTTGAGCAAGAAAACCTCAAGATGAATCGTGCCCTCAAAAAACTTTACAATGAGCTTAATCGTGAGAAGGAAACAGAACTCAATAAGGCGCGTGAGCAAGCTGCGGAGATTGTTGACTTAGCTCTGGCAGAAAGTGATGATATTCTTAAAAATCTTCACAGTAAATCTCAGCTTAAACCACATGAAATTATCGAAGCCAAGGCCAAACTCAAGAAGTTAGCTCCTGAAAAAGTTGATCTTTCTAAAAACAAGGTTCTCCAGAAGGCTAAGAAAAAACGAGCTCCAAAAGTTGGGGATGATATCATCGTTTTAAGCTATGGTCAACGAGGTACCTTGACTAATCAACTCAAGGATGGTCGCTGGGAAGCTCAAGTTGGCTTGATTAAGATGACGCTTGAAGAAAAAGAGTTTGACTTGGTTCAGGCTCAGCAAGAAGCACCAGTCAAGAAAAAACAAGTCAACGTTGTCAAACGGGCAGGCGGTAAAGGTCCACAGGCTCGACTAGACCTTCGTGGCAAACGTTATGAGGAAGCTATGGAAGCCTTAGATGCCTTTATCGACCAAGCCCTGCTCAACAACATGGCTCAAGTGGACATCATCCATGGTATCGGTACAGGAGTCATCCGTGAAGGAGTAACCAAATATCTCCAAAGAAACAAGCAAGTCAAGAGCTTTGGCTATGCGCCACAAAATGCAGGTGGTTCTGGAGCGACTATCGTTACCTTTAAAGGCTAGCCAAGCTATAGAATGAAATGTCAAAAGAGTACCTATCAAGTGATAGGTACTCTTTTGATGAATTTATTTTAATCATTATTGTTAGTGAGTATTTTAAAAGGGGACAATCGTTTTATAGCAAAAAAATTGATGAAGCCTTGTCTAGCTGAGCTTTATTTATGCTATACTGATAGTAACGTCATTTTCGGAGGTTGGTATGAAAAAACTCCCCTTAGCCTTTTCAGGTTGCTTATTGGGATTGGCTGGAGCAGGAAATCTCATCTTGGATATTTTTCCGCTTTTATCACACATCTTTAGTTTGTCAGGCTTGATTTTGTGGTTTTATTTTTTGGTGAGCCACCTCAATAACTGGCATGAAAGTAAGCAAGAATTAAAGAAAGCCCCTGTTTTGTCAGGAATGGCAACCTTTCCCATGGCAGGGATGATTTTATCAACGTATTTATTACGAATCTTACCCTCGAACATGAGCATTGTTGCTCAGATTCTCTGGTGGTTTGCTTTTCTTCTAGATGTTTACCTCATCTTATACTTTACAAAGAACTATGTCTTGGTTAAACAAAGGACCAGTGCAACACCAACTTGGACGGTTCTTTATGTAGGAATAGCAGTAGCAAGTTTGACCTACCCCGTGGTGGGCGTTGTTGGGATTGCCTATGGAGCTTGGATTTTTGGTTTTATCTTAACCCTTATCCTTTACCCTCTAATTTATCAAGATTTGAGGAAAAATCCATTACCGCTCGCTTTGTTGGGGCAAGAAGGAATCTATTGTGCTCCATTTTCTCTCCTTTTGGCAGCATTAGTGAGAGTAGGAGGACACAGTCTTCCTAGTTGGATTTTACTAGTTATGATCCTTGCATCACAGACCTTTTTTTTCTTTGTCCTTAGTCGCTTGCCAAGGATTTTAAAACAAGGCTTCCAACCTTCTTTTTCAGCCCTAACTTTCCCTACCATCATCACAGCAACTTCATTGAAAATGTCCCAAGGCATTCTGCAGTTTTCGGTCCTCAACCTCCTCGTTTGGTTAGAGATTATCATTTGTTTAACAATCCTCATCTACGTATTAGTAGAGTATATACGATATTTAAGGAACTAAAAGACCCCCTAGCACGGAGAAGTGTTAGGGGTTGTTCTATCTTGAACGTGTAAATCAATTAGATCAGCTTTCTCCTACTGTTCTTCATGTTCGGATAAAAAACAATAAGTCATAGTCCCAAAGATGGCTCCAATACTAAGACCAAAGACCAGTAAGGGGATCATTATCTCTGTTTGGATGATTTTTTCCAAGAATGTTGAAAGGGGTACCTGCTGAACGAAGAGTTTATGAAAGAGTAGCAGGGCAAATAAGCCAATCTCAATAATTATAAATACCAACCAACTACGAACTTTTATTTGGTGTTTGCTGTAAGTTTTGTAGATGATTTCTGATTTATCATCCTTTTCAAGATTCAGCTCTTTGACAGCTCTTTGGGCTTTTATACTCATGAACAAAATGAGTCCAAAATAGATGTAGGGCATAACCGATTGAACAATTTCTATAAAGCGTCCAAACAAAATATAGAACAGGAAGAGAAAGAAGGAAGAGTAAAAGATTTGGACCATGGAACGGGCGCAAGCCTTGTAGATAACCTCTTGACGGCATTCATCAAAGGGGCCTTGGATATGAAAGAAATTTCGAAGTAAGCGAGTTGTTAAATCTTCTTTTTGCATGGATAATTTCTCCTAAATGAACGATGTTACTTTGGTTCTTTTACGAATTGATAGAGATAATAAAGATAAGTGATAGAAGAAAGGGTAGCGATAGTGAATAGTAAATAATATTTCCAATCGCTTGAAATAACCGTCAGTTGTGGCAAGGATATAATCATAAAGCATAGTGCTAAGTTGAGTATGCGCGTTTTTTGGGAATCTATCTTTAGATAAGTCAGTCCTTTGTTGAGTGCTGGAACAAAGACAAGAACAAGGACTGTATCGTAGATGGGCAAGTTCCCTGAAATGATGATGAAGGCGAGTAGAGAACTGAACAAAAGATGATAGGTAAGTAACGTTACTAGTGATTTCATATGATTTCTCCTAATAGTCGTCTTGATCTTCCTTGGCTTTTCGAATGCGAAGCCAGACGACAAGTTGCATCATTAATCCGAAAAAGAAGGCTGCGAAAAGAATGGATGTGAAATGACCTAGATTGAAAAGAGAGGCGAAATAGTCCTTGCTATCATCTGTTAAGACATTGAGAAGTGGCATGCCAAAGAACATAAAGACTCCATAGATAAGTCCAGCTTTAAGACCAGGGTAGCGCAATTGTTTTTGTTCTTTCTGGCTCAACATATCAGGGTCGATAGCAGTAATACCTGTTTTTTTAGTTTGAGTGCTGACATAGATAGCACAAACCATAGAAATCAGAAAGATGATGATTGGATATCCAAATGCGACGATTTGTGGATATTTATAAGCAAGGACAAAGGGAATGAGATTGCCAAAAATCATGAGATAAAAGAGAACCATAAAGATTTTATTTCCGATGCGGTCAGCCTCACGTTGCTTGTGTTCATCAAGTGGTCCAGAAATACCATATGTGCGTTTGATCAGTTTTTCAGTGAAGGTTTCTTTTTTCATTTTTTCTCCTTTTGTTAAAAATCATCTTCCCAAAAAAGACTGTTGAGGTCTGTTTGGAGGCTACGAGCGAGATTGAGACAGAGTTCTAGAGTAGGATTGTACTTGTCATTCTCAATCATGTTGATGGTTTGTCTAGAGACACCGATATCCTTTGCAAGTTCGAGCTGGGATATGCCCAATTCCTTGCGGAATTCTTTCACACGATTCATTCTTCCTCCTTATTTGATTATGTCACATATATTTGACTATAGTATATCTTTTAAAAAATAAAATGTCAACTATTTTTGACATATTTTTAAAAGAATCTTGGTGATAATATTTCCATTATAAAATCTTCTAGCGATTTTATGCTATAATGAAGAAAAGTACAAAATTATAAGAGTGAATTGGATAGACTGAAAGCTATACACTAAAGAAAGAGCAGAAAATGAACCATAAGATTGCAATTTTATCAGACATTCATGGCAACACGACAGCCTTAGCTGGAGTGCTTGAGGACGCTAAAAATTTGGGAGCGACTGAATATTGGCTTCTGGGAGATATTTTTCTTCCTGGGCCGGGAGCAAATGACTTGGTGGCTCTTTTGAAAGACCTTCCCATTACAGCATCTGTTCGAGGCAACTGGGATGATTGTGTGTTAGAGGCTTTAGATGGGCAATATGGTTTAGAGGATCCCCAAGAAATTCAGCTTCTCAGGATGACTCAGTATCTGATGGAGCGTCTAAACCCAGAGCATATTGATTGGTTGAGAAATCTACCTATGGTAGCCAAAAAAGAAGTAGAAGGCTTACGCTTTTCTCTTTCACATAATTTACCTGAGAAAAATTATGGTGGTGATTTGCTGGTTGAAAATGATACCGAAAAATTTGACCAGTTACTTGATGAAACTACTGATGTAGCCGTCTATGGTCATGTTCACAAGCAGTTGCTTCGTTATGGGAGCCAAGGTCAACAAATCATCAATCCAGGTTCGATTGGTATGCCTTATTTTGACTGGGTAGGGCTGAAAAATCACCGTGCCCAGTATGCCTTACTTGAGGTTGAAAATGGTGAATTAGTCAATATCCAATTTCGAAAAGTTGCCTATGACTATGAAGCAGAGCTAGAATCAGCCAAGACCAAAGACCTTCCTTTTATCGAAATGTATGAAGAGTTGCGACGTGAGGACAACTATCAAGGCCATAATAGAGATTTGTTAGCTAGTTTAATTGAAAAGCATGGCTATGTAGAGGATGTCAAGAATTATTTTGATTTTTTGTAAGAGTTGCTTTAATTAACAGATACTAAATAAACGATTGGACGAGCCAATCGTTTATTTAGTATCTTATTGTAATTGAGATTTATCTGGTAGGTAAGAACCACCGAGATAAGTTTTGCTGAGTTTTTCAAGGGTTCCGTCTTGGTAGAGATCTTTGAGAACCTTGTCAAATTGTTCTTTAAATTCTTTTTGGTCGCTTGAGAAGATGATGTAGTTGTTTGGATTGTCATTGCTTTCCAAGTCGACTACGTTCAAGTCTAAACCTCGGTCTTGGATAATTTTTTGAACAGAGATTTTATCAAAGATTAGGAAATCAAATTCACCATTGGCGAGGTCAGTCAGACGCTTAGCCACATCCTCACCAGAGTATTGGATGGTGGCAGGATTGTCTGAGTGGCTTTGATTCCAGTCTGTAACAACCTTGGCAGTAGAAGTTCCAGTGTCATCCTGAGTAGTTTTACCAGCGATGTCTTGAAGAGAAGTAAGAGCCTTGTCTTTTCTGCTTACGAGAACCAAAGGATTTTTTGCGATAGGTAGGGAGTAGAGATATTTGTCGGCTCTTTCTTTGGTGAAGCTCAAGTTGTTGGCAGCAGCTTGGTAACGGCCTGCATCCAATCCAGGGAAGATACTCTCCCAAGCTGTTTTTTGAAATTCAATCTTGTATTGATCTAGTTTTTCATCGACTGCTTTTAAAACTTCAACATCATATCCAGTCAAATTACCATCTTTTTCAAAGTCAAAAGGAGGGATGTCTCCAGCAGTTGCTACGACAATGGTTTTAGGGCTAGCAGTGGAAGTTGAAGTACTATCTTGTTTGGCTTGTCGACAGGCGACCAACAAGGGACTAATGGCTAATAATAAGAATAATTTTTTCATGTGTGTCTCCTTTACTTAATGGTATCTAGCTTACCAGACAATCAATCAAATAGCCAATATATATTTTTTATGGAAGTGATAGAAAAATATTATAATTTTCAGTTAGAGTTTGTAATCTAAAATTTAAATCAGATAAGAAAAAGATAATTTAGGCCACAAATGAAAAATCTCTGCAAGCTCTTTCAGAATGTGGTAAAATGGAAGCAGTAGAAATAGAAAAGGAAATCAATTATGAAATTTCTTGAGTTAAATAAAAAACGTCATGCGACTAAGCATTTTATTGATAAACCGGTTGATCCCAAGGATGTTCGAACAGCTATTGAAATCGCAACCTTGGAACCGAGTGCTCACAACAGTCAGCCTTGGAAGTTTGTTGTGGTTCGCGAGAGAAATGCTGAACTAGCAAAATTGGCTTACGGTTCAAACTTTGAGCAAGTAGCATCTGCCCCTGTAACCATTGCCTTGTTTACAGACACTGACCTAGCTAAACGAGCTCGCAAGATTGCCCGTGTTGGTGGAGCAAAGAACTTCTCAGAAGAACAACTTCAGTACTTTATGAAAAATCTTCCAGCAGAGTTTGCGCGTTACAATGAACAACAAATCAGTGACTACCTAGCCCTTAATGCAGGATTGGTTGCGATGAACTTAGTCCTTGCATTGACTGACCAGGGAATCGGTTCAAACATTATCCTTGGTTTTGACAAATCAAAAGTCAATGAAGTCTTGGAAATCGAAGAACGCTTCCGTCCAGAACTTTTGATCACAGTAGGATACACAGACGAGAAGTTGGAACCAAGTTACCGCTTGCCAGTAGATGAAATTATCGAAAAAAGATAGGAAGTAAAAATGACAGTTATTGATTTTACAGCAGAAGTAGAAAAACGTAAAGAAGCCCTCTTGGCTGACTTGTTTAGCCTTTTGGAAATCAACTCAGAACGTGATGACAGTAAGGCAGACGCGGAGCACCCATTTGGACCTGGTCCGGTAAAAGCTTTGGAGAAATTCCTTGAAATCGCAGACCGTGATGGTTACCCAACAAAAAATGTCGACAACTATGCAGGACATTTTGAGTTTGGTGAAGGGGAAGAAGTTCTCGGTATCTTTGCCCACATGGACGTGGTGCCAGCAGGTAGCGGATGGGACACTGATCCTTATACTCCAACCATCAAGGATGGTCGTCTCTATGCGCGTGGTGCTTCAGATGATAAGGGACCTACCACTGCTTGTTACTATGGTTTGAAAATCATCAAAGAATTGGGACTTCCAACTTCTAAAAAAGTTCGCTTTATCGTCGGAACTGATGAAGAATCAGGTTGGGCAGACATGGACTACTACTTTGAGCATGTAGGACTTGCGAAGCCAGATTTTGGTTTCTCACCAGATGCTGAATTCCCAATTATCAATGGTGAAAAAGGAAATATCACTGAATATCTCCACTTTGCCGGTGAAAACAAGGGTGCAGCTCGTCTTCACAGCTTCACAGGTGGTTTGCGTGAAAACATGGTGCCAGAATCAGCAACGGCAGTTGTTTCAGGTGACTTGGCTGACTTGCAAGCGAAACTAGACGCATTTGTTGCAGAGCACAAGCTTAGAGGAGACATTCAAGAAGAGAATGGTAAGTACAAGGTTACGATTATCGGTAAATCTGCCCACGGTGCTATGCCTGCTTCAGGTGTCAATGGTGCAACTTATCTAGCCCTCTTCCTCAGCCAATTTGCCTTTGAAGGAGCTGCAAAAGACTTCCTTGACATTGCAGGTAAGATTCTCTTAAATGACCATGAAGGCAAAAACTTGAAAGTGGCTCATGTGGATGAAAAGATGGGTGCTCTTTCTATGAATGCTGGGGTCTTCCGCTTTGACGAAGCAAATGCTGACAATACCATTGCCCTTAACTTCCGTTATCCAAAAGGAACAAGTCCAGAGCAAATCAAGTCAGTTCTTGAAAGCTTGCCAGTTGCTTCAGTTAGCCTTTCTGAACATGGACACACACCTCACTATGTTCCAATGGAAGATCCGCTTGTCCAAATTTTGTTAAATGTTTATGAAAAACAAACAGGTCTTCAAGGGCATGAACAAGTTATTGGTGGCGGAACTTTCGGACGTCTCTTAGAGCGTGGTGTAGCCTATGGTGCTATGTTCCCAGACTCTATCGACACTATGCACCAAGCCAACGAATTTATCGCCTTGGACGATCTTTTCCGTGCAGCAGCCATCTACGCTGAAGCTATCTATGAATTGATCAAATAATGCTATAGAAGTCTGAGATTTTATGCTTAGACTTCTTTTTGGAGGGAGAGTAGATGTCTCAAATCGAAAGAATCAAACAAGCCATCATGGCTAATCCACAAAATCAACACTATACTGAGCAAGGAATCGAACCTCTCTTTGCAGCTCCAAAAACTGCTCGTATCAATATCATTGGGCAGGCACCTGGTCTCAAAACCCAAGAAGCAGGACTTTACTGGAAGGATAAAAGTGGAGACCGCTTGCGAGAGTGGTTGGGTGTGGATGAGGATACCTTTTACAAGTCAGGTTACTTTGCTGTCATGCCCATGGATTTCTATTTTCCAGGACATGGGAAATCTGGTGATCTACCGCCCAGACCTGGTTTTGCAGAAAAGTGGCACCCTAAAATTTTGAAAGAATTACCAGATATTCAGTTGACGCTTTTGATTGGGCAGTATGCTCAGGCTTACTATCTGCATGAGAAAGTCAGTGGCAAGGTAACAGACCGTGTGCATCGGTTTAAGGATTATTTGCCTGATTATTTCCCACTGGTACACCCGTCACCTCGGAACCAAATCTGGATGAAAAAAAATCCTTGGTTTGAAGCAGATGTTTTGCCTGACTTGAAAGAAAGAATTCAAAAAATTCTCGGAGAAGAAAAATGAAAGAAATTACTTTTAATGATTTTTACCAACTATACCAGAAAGAGTCGCTTTCTGTATTAGATGTGAGAGAAGTAGAGGAATTTGAGACTCTTCATTTAGAAGGCGCTCGTAATTTACCTCTCAGCCAATTAGCTGATACTTATAAACAACTAGATAAGGATAATCTTTACTACGTGATTTGTAAATCAGGAATGCGTTCAGCACGCGCTTGTCAATTTTTAGCAGAACAAGGATATGAGGTTATCAATGTCCAAGGTGGCATGGATGCCTTAGAATAAGAAAATCTCCCTTTAAGACCGAAAATAAGAAAGGTTTTAAAGGGAGTTTATTTACTCTAAAAATCAGAAAATTGAAAACATTTTAAAATTATTCCGAGATAGCCTTTTCAAGCCTTTAATCATGTTATACTAAGAAAGTATTTTATTTTATATAAGGAGAGTTTATGGCTAAAAAAGGTGCTTTAACAGGATTACTCCTGTTTGGAATATTTTTTGGTGCGGGTAATTTGATTTTCCCCCCTACTCTAGGTGCTCAATCTGGGGAACACTTTCTCCCTGCCATTGCAGGATTTGTACTTTCAGGTGTCGGACTTGCCGTCTTGACCTTGATCATCGGGACCTTAAATCCTAAGGGATATATCTATGAGATTTCTACAAAGATTTCCCCTTGGTTTGCAACGATTTATCTAGCAGTTTTGTACTTGTCGATTGGTCCATTCTTTGCCATTCCACGTACTGCAACAACTTCTTATGCAGTAGGGATTAGTCCACTCTTGGCAGATGCTGACAAAGGTCTAGGCTTGATTGTCTTTACCCTTATCTACTTTGTTGCAGCATACTTAATCGCGCTTAATCCTTCAAAAATTTTGGATCGTATCGGTCGTGTTTTGACACCAGTTTTTGCCCTCTTAATTATCATCTTGGTAATTCTTGGAGCCTTTAAATATGGTGGAAATGCACCGCAAGCAGCTACAGCAGCTTATCAAGCTTCAGCATTTGGAGCAGGATTCCTTGAAGGATATAATACTCTAGATGCTCTCGCATCTGTTGCCTTTAGTGTAATCGCTGTTGAAACCTTGAAACAACTTGGATTTTCGAGTAAGAAAGAGTACATCTCAACCATTTGGGTAGTCGGAATTGTCGTAGCGCTTGGCTTTAGTGCTCTATACATTGGTCTAGGTTTCCTTGGAAATCACTTCCCAATGACAGAAGAAGCGATGAAGGGTGGAACTCCAGGGGTTTATATCTTGTCACAAGCGACCCAAGAAATCTTTGGTTCAACAGCTCAATTATTCCTAGCAGCCATGGTAATAGTAACTTGCTTCACAACGACTGTAGGTTTGATTGTTTCAACTGCTGAATTCTTTAACGGACGTTTCCCACAACTTAGCTATAAGGTTTATGCGACTGTCTTTACCTTGATTGGTTTTGCAATTGCCAACCTTGGTCTTGATGCAATCATCAAATATTCTATCCCTGTCCTAGTTATCTTGTATCCAATTACCATTGTGATTGTTATGATTGTGATTGTGAACAAGTTTGTACCACTTTCAAAACCAGGCATGCAATTGACGATGGGTCTTGTTACAGCTATTGCCGTAGCTAGTGTCTTGGGAAGTTCATTTGAAGTGACCTTCCTTGCCAACATTGTGAATGCTCTACCATTTGCTAAGGCTTCATTGCCATGGTTAGTACCAGCGATCATTGGGATTTTACTTTCTCTTGTTCTTCCAAATAAGCAAAAGAGTGAAGCTTTTGAGATGGAATAAAAAAAATCTTGGCTTATGCCAAGGTTTTTTATTACTCTTAGTTCGTTTTTTCAGTATATCCAAGGTCCTCAAGCATCTTTTTAGTTTTTGAAAAACTCACTCGTTTTCCAGCTCCTGAATATTCATTAGGCATTGCTTTTTTCATCTCATCAAGATTGACTACAGTCATGTCAATGACCATGGTATGGATGACTTTTCCATCTTTGAATTCGATATTTTGTGTAACACCTTTGATTCCTTCATACCCTTTATAAGTTTTCACGATAAGTTCTTTAAGCTCATCAGCGCTCTTATTGAGTATTTCAGGTTCAAAAACATTATAAACTTCTTGTTTCATAACGTCATCACCCTCAACAGTATATGTCAAGGTAGAATGTCTTCCAGGATTACTGTCATGAACAAAGGTTACAGTTTTTGATTCAGCTTTCTTTTCTGTAGTTTCAGCCTCAGTTGTTTCAGCTTCAGTCGTTTTTACCTCAGTTGTCTCTGCTTTTGAGGAGTTAGAAGTTATTGATGATTGTTTAGAACATCCCAACAAGAATGCCAACGGTAAGGCTAAGAGAAGCGTCATTTTGAAATATCTGTTCATATTTTTTCCTTTCATCATAAGAACTTTTTTCATTATATCATAAAATACTTTCGCAATCAAAGTATATTCGTTTTTCCTTTTTACACATACTAAAATGGGAAAAGTGATATAATATTAGGAAGAGGTGAAGAAATGAATCAAACTGTAGAATATATCAAAGAACTAACTGCTATCGCATCGCCAACAGGTTTTACACGTGAAATTACGAATTATTTGGTTGAGACTCTTGAAAAACTAGGTTATCAACCAATCCGTACTGCCAAAGGTGGTGTCAACGTTACTGTCAAAGGTAAAAATGACGAGCAACAGCGTTATGTGACCGCCCATGTGGATACCTTGGGAGCTATCGTTCGCGCAGTTAAACCAGATGGTCGTCTTAAAATGGACCGTATCGGTGGTTATCCTTGGAATATGATTGAAGGCGAAAACTGTACGGTCCATGTAGCTAGTACAGGGAAAACTGTTTCAGGTACCATTTTGATCCACCAGACTTCTTGTCATGTATACAAGGATGCTGGAACTGCTGAACGCACGCAGGACAATATGGAAGTGCGTTTGGATGAAAAAGTGACCAATGAAAAAGAAACACGCGCACTTGGTATTGAGGTTGGTGACTTTATCAGCTTTGACCCACGAACTGTCGTAACTGAGACAGGCTTTATCAAATCGCGTCATTTGGATGATAAGGTCAGTGCAGCTATCCTTCTAAATCTCCTTAAAACCTATAAGGAAGAAGGGATTGAACTTCCTGTCACTACGCATTTTGCCTTCTCGGTCTTTGAAGAAGTGGGGCATGGTGCTAACTCAAGTATCCCAAGTCAAGTTGTCGAATATCTAGCAGTAGATATGGGAGCGATGGGAGATGACCAGCAGACGGATGAGTACACAGTGTCAATCTGTGTCAAAGATGCTTCAGGTCCTTATCACTACGAATTCCGTCAACATCTGGTTGCCTTGGCAAAAGAGCAGGACATTCCATTTAAACTAGATATCTATCCATTTTATGGTTCGGATGCTTCTGCAGCTATGTCAGCTGGAGCAGAAGTCAAACACGCTCTTCTAGGAGCGGGTATCGAGTCTAGTCACTCTTACGAGCGGACTCATATCGATTCTGTTCTTGCTACTGAGCGTATGGTAGACGCTTACCTCAAGAGTGAGTTGGTGGACTGATATGTGCTTGATTTGCCAACGAATTGAATTGATAAAGTCAGGGGATAATCCCTACTTTGTGAAAGAACTGGAAACAGGCTATGTTGTCATTGGAGACCACCAGTATTTTGAAGGCTACACTCTATTCCTAGCAAAAGAACATGTCACAGAATTACATCATATGGAAGCTCCAGTTAAACTTCGCTTTTTAGAAGAAATGAGTCTGGTTCAGGAAGCCGTCTCTAAGGCTTTTTCTGCTCAAAAGATGAATGTAGAGTTGTTGGGAAACGGTGATGCACATGCCCACTGGCATATTTTTCCGAGACGAGAGGGTGATATGAAGGGACATGGTCTTAATGGTCGTGGTCCAGTTTGGTGGGTTCCTTGGGAAGAAATGGTTGCTGAAGAATATCAGGTTAAGGGAAGCAAATTAGAAGGTTTGGTTGAAACCTTATCTAAAACTTTGGACCAAATGATAGAAATGAAAGGATAAACAATGAAAAAAAGATACCTTGTATTATCAGGATTGCTAGCATTGACATTGGCAGCTTGTTCGCAAGAAAAGCCAGCGACTTCAGAAACGCAGACTTCAACTGAAGAAAAAACCGTCCAAGAAGGGACTGTCGGTAGTAAATCTCAAGAAGCAAGCCAGAAAAAGGCAGAAGTAGTTAATAAAGGAGATTACTATAGCGTTCAAGGGAAGTACGATGAGATTATTATCGCTAATAAGCATTATCCCTTGTCTAAAGACTATAATCCTGGAGAAAATCCTACAGCAAAGGCAGAGTTGTTGAAGCTTATTGTTGCTATGCAGGAAGCAGGTTTCCCAATCAGCGACCACTATAGTGGTTTCAGAAGTTATGAAACTCAAACTCAACTTTATCAGGACTATGTCAACAAAGACGGAAAGGCAGAGGCTGACCGCTATTCTGCTCGACCTGGATATAGTGAACACCAAACTGGTCTAGCATTTGACCTTATCGGTACAGATGGAGATTTAGTGACAGAAGAAAAAGCTGCCCAATGGCTTTTAGATCATGCTGCAGACTATGGTTTTGTCGTTCGCTATCTCAAAGGTCAGGAAAAAGAAACAGGCTATATGGCTGAAGAATGGCACCTTCGCTACGTCGGAAAAGAAGCCAAAGAAATCGCAGCTAGTGGACTCAGCTTGGAAGAGTATTACGGCTTTGAAGGTGGGGACTATGTTGATTAGTCGCAAAATATCTTGCAAGAATGCTTGAAATTTGATAAAATGAATAATAATTAAATAGGAATCTGCAAGACTAGTATCTCAGGGGAAGTATATCAGGGAGGAGAGCCGTGACTGAAAGCTCTCTATATGAAAGCTGGGTGAATTCACTTGCCTATGGATTCAGAAATAAAGGTCTGACTTGTCAGATAAAAACGGATGGTACCGCGTGTCAACGCTCCGAGTGGAGTTTTTGGCATGTGGTTTTCTTTTTATCTACGAGAGACTGATGGAGGAATTATGTCAACTATTGAAGAACAATTAAAAGCGCTTCGTGAAGAAACGCTAGCTAGCCTGAAGCAGATTTCTGCTGAAAATGAAAAAGAGCTGCAAGAATTGCGCGTCTCTGTCCTTGGTAAAAAAGGATCACTGACTGAAATTCTTAAAGGGATGAAAGACGTTTCTGCAGAAATGCGTCCAATTATCGGAAAACACGTCAATGAAGCTCGTGATGTTTTGACAGCTGCACTTGAAGAATCAGCTAAGCTCTTGGAAGAAAAGAAAGTTGAAGCTCAACTAGCAAGTGAGAGCATTGATGTTACGCTTCCAGGTCGCCCAGTTGCGACTGGTCACCGTCACGTCCTTACACAGACTAGTGAAGAAATTGAAGATATCTTCATCGGGATGGGTTACCAAGTCGTGGATGGATTTGAAGTTGAAAAAGACTATTACAACTTCGAGCGTATGAACCTTCCAAAAGACCACCCAGCTCGTGATATGCAGGACACTTTCTATATCACAGAAGAAATCTTGCTCCGTACTCACACATCTCCTGTTCAGGCGCGTGCTATGGATGCCCATGATTTTTCTAAAGGTCCTTTGAAGATGATTTCGCCAGGGCGTGTCTTCCGTCGTGATACGGACGATGCAACTCACAGTCACCAATTCCACCAAATCGAAGGGTTGGTTGTTGGGAAAAACATCTCTATGGCTGACCTTCAAGGAACGCTTCAGTTGATTGTGCAAAAAATGTTTGGTGAAGAGCGTCAGATCCGTCTGCGTCCATCTTATTTCCCATTTACGGAACCTTCTGTTGAGGTCGATGTTTCCTGCTTCAAATGTGGAGGAGACGGCTGTAACGTATGTAAGAAAACAGGTTGGATCGAGATTATGGGTGCCGGTATGGTTCACCCACGTGTCCTTGAGATGAGTGGTATCGATGCGACTGTTTACTCTGGCTTTGCCTTTGGTCTTGGGCAAGAGCGTGTAGCTATGCTTCGTTACGGAATCAACGATATCCGTGGATTCTACCAAGGCGATGTCCGCTTCTCAGAACAGTTTAAATAATGATTAGAAAAGTAGAAATAGCAGATGTTGAGGTGTTAGCAAAAATTGCCAAACAAACCTTTCGTGAAACATTTGCTCAAGGTAATACGGAAGAGCAGTTACAGGAATACTTTGAAGAGGCTTATAATCTGAGAGTTTTGTCAACTGAGTTGGAAGATCCTGACTCCGAAACCTATTTCATTATGCATGAAGAGGAGATAGCTGGTTTTCTCAAAGTCAACTGGGGAAATGCTCAAACCGAGAGAGAATTAGAGAACGCTTTTGAAATTCAACGCCTCTACGTACTACAAACATATCAAGGATTTGGACTTGGTAAGCAACTATTTGAATTCGCTCTGGAACATGCCGAAAAAAATGGTTTTTCCTGGGCTTGGCTAGGTGTTTGGGAGCATAATACAAAAGCTCAAGCATTTTATAATCGATATGGTTTTGAAAAATTTAGTCAACATCGTTTTATGGTTGGGCAAAAGGTAGATACGGATTGGTTACTGAAAAAGAAATTAAGGTAAGAAGATGATTCTTCTAATGAAATGATAGGAAAGGAAAAAAACTAGAGTGGCAACTGTCATTCTGGAGAATTAAATTATGCTTGTATCTTATAAATGGTTAAAAGAATTGGTGGACATTGATGTACCATCACAAGAGTTGGCTGAAAAAATGTCAACCACAGGGATCGAAGTAGAAGGTGTGGAATCACCTGCTGCTGGCCTCTCAAAAATTGTCGTCGGTGAAGTCTTGTCTTGTGAAGATGTGCCCGAAACACACTTGCATGTCTGCCAAGTCAATGTGGGTGAAGAAGAAGCCCGTCAAATCGTCTGTGGAGCACCAAATGTGCGCGCAGGCATCAAGGTTATGGTGGCTCTTCCGGGAGCTCGCATTGCGGACAACTACAAGATTAAAAAAGGGAAAATCCGTGGCTTAGAGTCACTCGGGATGATCTGTTCACTTGGTGAATTAGGCATTTCTGACTCCGTTGTACCAAAGGAATTTGCAGATGGCATCCAAATCTTGCCAGATGATGCCGTTCCAGGTGAGGAAGTATTCTCTTATCTCGACTTGGATGATGAAATCATCGAACTTTCTATCACTCCAAACCGTGCAGACGCTCTCTCTATGCGTGGGGTAGCTCACGAAGTAGCAGCTATCTACGACAAGGCAGTCAATTTTAAAGAATTTACTTTAACAGAAACTGACCAAGTTGCAGCGGATGCTCTTTCTGTCAGCATTGATACAGACAAGGCTCCTTACTATGCAGCTCGTATCTTGGACAATGTGACCATCGCACCAAGTCCACAATGGTTGCAAAACCTCCTCATGAACGAAGGCATTCGTCCCATTAATAATGTCGTCGACGTGACCAACTATATCTTGCTTTACTTTGGTCAGCCTATGCATGCCTTTGACTTAGATACCTTTGAAGGAAATGACATCCGTGTGCGTGAAGCACGTGCTGGTGAGAAATTAGTGACCTTGGATGGGGAAGAGCGTGAGTTGGAAACAACTGATTTAGTGATTACTGTTGCTGACAAACCAGTAGCCCTTGCAGGTGTCATGGGTGGACAAGCTACAGAAATCTCTGAAAAGTCTACTCGTGTCGTCCTTGAAGCTGCTGTCTTCAATGGCAAATCTATCCGTAAGACAAGTGGTCGTCTCAACCTACGCTCTGAATCATCTTCACGCTTTGAAAAAGGGATCAATGTGGCAACTGTTAATGAAGCCCTTGATGCAGCAGCAAGCATGATTGCGGAATTGGCTGGTGCGACAGTGCGTAAGGGAATCGTTTCAGCAGGCCAGTTGGATACATCTAATGTAGAAATTTCTTCTACTCTTGCAGACGTGAACCGTGTCCTTGGTACTGAACTTTCCTACGCGGATGTAGAGGATGTCTTCCGTCGTCTTGGATTTGGCCTTTCTGGAAATGCAGAAGCCTTCACAGTTAGCGTTCCACGTCGCCGTTGGGATATCACTATCGAAGCGGACCTCTTTGAAGAAATCGCCCGAATTTATGGTTATGACCGCTTGCCAACCAGTCTTCCAAAAGATGATGGGACAGCCGGTGAATTAACAGCTACACAAAAGCTTCGCCGTCAAGTTCGTACCATTGCAGAAGGTGCTGGATTGACAGAAATCATCACCTATGCACTGACAACTCCTGAAAAAGCGGTTGAGTTTACCATTCAACCAAGTCATTTGACAGAATTGATGTGGCCAATGACTGTGGACCGTTCGGTCCTTCGTCAAAATATGGTTTCAGGTATTTTAGATACAGTTGCCTACAACGTAGCGCGTAAGAATAAAAACTTGGCTCTTTATGAGATTGGAAAAGTCTTCGAGCAGACGGGTAATCCAAAAGAAGACTTGCCAAATGAAATCAACAGCTTTGCTTTTGCTTTGACTGGTTTAGTCGCTGAAAAAGACTTCCAAACAGCAGCTGTTCCTGTTGACTTCTTCTATGCTAAGGGAATCCTTGAAGCACTCTTTACTCGTTTGGGTCTTGAAGTGACTTATGCAGCAACGCAAGAGATTAAGAGTCTTCACCCAGGACGTACAGCTTTGATCTCACTCGGTGATCAAGTAGTCGGTTTCCTCGGTCAAGTGCACCCTGTGACGGCTAAGGCTTACGATATTCCAGAGACTTATGTAGCTGAGCTTAACCTTTCAGCTATTGAGGCAGCCCTTCAACCAGCAGCAGCCTTTGTGGAAATTACTAAATTCCCAGCAGTCAGCCGTGATATCGCCCTCCTCCTCAAGGCAGAAGTGACTCACCAAGAGGTGGTTGATGCCATCCAAGCTGCGGGAGTGAAACGTTTGACAGACATCAAACTCTTTGACGTCTTCTCAGGTGAAAAACTAGGAGTTGGGATGAAGTCCATGGCCTATAGCTTGACTTTCCAAAATCCAGAAGATAGCTTGACAGACGAAGAAGTCGCACGCTACATGGAAAAAATCCAAGCTTCTCTCGAAGAAAAAGTCAATGCAGAAGTGCGTTAATAGTCTAAAATCCATCCTGAGGATGGATTTTTTTGTCTTTGTAAATGCCGAATATTGGAAAGAAAAATGAAGTTGAATCTTCTTCGTTTTAATATAAAAAATGCCCAGTAAATTCTACTAATAAAAATGTACATAAATCCTTGTAATGACTAAAAAAAGGAGTATAATGAGAGTAAGATTAGTAGGAGGTGGATTATGTTAGAAGTCCGCAATCTTGAAAAAAGTTTTGGTCCCAAACAAGTCTTGTTTGGCGTTGATTTTCAAGCTCAGCCTGGAAGAATTTTAGGTCTAGTTGGAAAAAATGGAGCAGGGAAAACAACCATTTTTCATAGTATTTTGAAATTTTTAGATTATCAGGGAGAAATTCAGTTTGATGGCCAGGAAATTCGTCAAGAAACCTATGCTCGGATTGGCTATCTACCCGAGGAACGTAGTCTCATGCCTAAGTTGACAGTTCTAGAGCAGGTTCGTTACCTAGCCATGTTAAAAGGCATGGATGCAAAAGAAATCAAAGAAAAACTCCCTCAATGGATGGAGAGGCTGGAAGTCAAGGGGAAATTGACAGACAAGATTAAGAGTCTCTCAAAAGGGAATCAACAGAAGATTCAGCTGATCATTACTTTAATGCATGAACCAGATCTGATCATTCTAGATGAACCTTTTAGTGGACTGGATCCAGTCAATACTGAATTGCTCAAGCAGGTCATCCTGAAAGAAAAAGAACGTGGTGCAACCATTATCTTTTCAGACCACGTCATGACCAATGTCGAAGAGCTATGTGATGATATCCTTATGATTCGTGATGGGCGTGTCGTCTTGCATGGACCGGTCCAAGATGTTCGCAATCAATACGGCAAAACGCGACTCTTTGTTGCAAGTGAAAAGAGTCAGGAAGACTTGGAAAAACTCCCACATGTCATTCATGCTAGCTTGACCAAGCAGGGGATTTGGAAGCTCATCCTAGATGATGAAAATGCAGGACAGGAGCTTTTTGCTATCTTGACTAAAGGACACTATATCGCGACCTTTGACCAGCAAGCTCCGACAATTGATGAAATCTTTAAACTAGAATCAGGGGTGGAAGTATGAGAAATATGTTGGTTGTAATCAAAGAAACTTATCTACGTCATGTCAAATCCTGGAGTTTCTTCTTTATGGTAATCTCGCCTTTCCTCTTTATCGGCTTGTCTGGCGGAATTGGCTATCTCCAAGGTTCCTCTCTGGCTCAGAATAATAAGGTGGCAGTAGTTAGTTCGGTACCTGCTGTAACAGAGAGTCTTAAATCGACCAATGGCATTAATTTTGACTATAAGGATGAAGCAAGCGCCCAAGAAGCTGTCAAGGATGAAAAAATCAAGGGCTATCTAACGATTGATCAAGAAGGTAGTGTTCTCAAGGCAGTCTATCACGGTGAAACTTCACTTGAAAGTGGTATAAAGTTAGCTGTGACAACTAAGTTAAATGAGCTCCAATACCAACTCAATCGTTCGGAGGCACATTTATCTCAGGAACAGGAACAGCACTTGGCACAAACGATTCAATTCTCAGAGCAGATTGATGAATCTAAGGAAAGTAAAAAGATGGTCCAAACCTTTGCGGCGGCAGGACTAGGCTTCTTCCTCTATATGATCTTGATTACTTATGCCAGTGTCACTGCTCAAGAGGTAGCCAGTGAAAAAGGGACAAAAATTATGGAAGTGGTCTTCTCAAGTATTCGTGCTAGTCACTACTTTTATGCACGTATGATTGCCTTACTTCTTGTCATTTTGACTCATATTGGTATTTATGTTGTAGGCGGACTTGGAGCTATCTTATTCTTTAAGGATATGCCTTTCTTGGCTAATTCAGGTATTCTAAGTCATTTGGGAGAAGCTTTTTCGGTCAATACCTTGTTGTTTGTATTGGTCAGTCTCTTTATGTATGTGGTCTTGGCTGCCTTCTTAGGTTCTATGGTTTCTCGACCTGAAGACTCTGGTAAGGCCTTGTCCCCTTTAATGCTCTTAATTATGGTAGGTTTTATAGGGGTAACCGCCTTAGGAGCTTCTGGGGATAATTTGATCTTGAAGATTGGTTCTTATATTCCATTCATCTCAACCTTCTTTATGCCTTTCAGGGCTATTAATGGTTATGCAAATAGCATAGAGGCTTGGATTTCTCTTGCGATAACAGTTGTATTTGCCGTGACTGCAACCGCCTTTATCGGACGTATGTATGCTAGCCTAGTCCTCCAAACAGATGATTTAGGTATCTGGAAAACCTTTAAACGAGCTTTAAGCTATAAATAAAGTAAGGGACCTGTGAGTGTATCTCCCAGGTCTTTTCATTCGCTGAAATATTTCACATTATTTCTTCTAAACCTTTGACTAATAAAGAAAATTATCGTACAATAAAGAGTACGTGATAAAATGAGACCAGAGTTTATATACTCTGGCGTTAGTAGTAAAAAAAGAGGAGAAACGCTTTGGAATTAGAAGTATTTGCTGGGCAAGAAAAAAGTGAACTATCTATGATTGAGGTGGCTCGTGCCATCTTGGAACAACGTGGTCGCGATCACGAAATGCATTTTAGCGATTTGGTCAATGAAATCCAAAACTATCTTGGTACCTCTAATAGTGATATTCGCGAAGCACTACCTTTGTTCTATACAGAGTTGAACTTTGATGGTAGCTTCATCTCTCTTGGAGATAACAAATGGGGCCTTCGTTCATGGTATGGAGTTGATGAAATTGACGAAGAAATCATTGCTCTTGAAGAAAGTGACGATGAAGAAGTAGCACCTAAGGCTAAGAAAAAACGTGTTAATGCCTTTATGGATGGAGATACGGATGCCATTGATTATGGTGCAGATGATCCAGAGGATGAGGATGCCTACGAAGAAGATCCAGCTCTTTCTTATGATGATGAAAATCCAGATGATGAAAAGAACGAAGTAGAAGCCTACGACGCTGAAATCAACGAAATCGCACCAGATGATCTTGGGGAAGATGTCGAACTCGTTGAAGAAGATGACGAAGATTCTGAGGAAGAAGAAGAATAATACCAAACAACAAGGAAATTCCCTTGTTGTTTTTCTTTTCTGCAGTAGAACTATAAATCTAGTAAAGAATGACATTTGACAAATGAGCTAAATTGAGGTAAGATATTGTTCGGGCACCTCTTTTTGAGGTCGGGGCTTCCTAGTTACTAGGGAGCTATTTTTGTTTTTCCAGGGGAATTATCATCCTGGATTGTGGTTATCGGTGAAGGTCTTGTTTTCTTAGTCCCCCTCTAGTGAACAAGATCTTGAGCATTTTAGAAAGAGGAATCTATGTCTACGAAATATATTTTTGTAACTGGTGGTGTGGTGTCATCTATTGGGAAAGGTATCGTTGCAGCGAGCCTTGGGCGCCTTTTGAAAAATCGTGGTTTGAAGGTAACCATCCAAAAATTTGACCCTTATATCAATATTGATCCAGGAACCATGAGTCCTTACCAGCACGGGGAAGTCTTTGTAACAGATGATGGGGCTGAGACAGATTTGGACTTGGGTCACTATGAACGTTTTATTGATATCAATCTCAATAAATACTCAAATGTGACAACTGGTAAAATCTACAGCGAAGTTCTGCGTAAAGAACGTCGTGGGGAGTACCTCGGTGCAACTGTCCAAGTCATTCCTCATATTACAGATGCCTTGAAAGAAAAAATCAAGCGTGCCGCCCTAACGACTGACTCTGATGTTATTATTACAGAGGTTGGGGGAACAGTTGGAGATATTGAGTCCCTTCCATTCCTAGAGGCGCTTCGTCAGATGAAGTCTGATGTCGGAGCAGAAAATGTCATGTATATCCATACAACCTTGCTTCCTTACCTCAAGGCGGCTGGAGAAATGAAGACCAAGCCGACTCAACACTCTGTCAAAGAATTGCGTGGTTTGGGAATCCAGCCAAATATGTTAGTCATTCGTACAGAAAAACCAGCAGGACAAGGGATTAAAAACAAACTAGCCCAGTTCTGTGATGTGGCACCAGAAGCAGTTATCGAGTCCTTAGACGTAGATCATCTTTACCAAATTCCGCTTAATCTGCAAGCTCAAGGCATGGATCAAATCGTCTGTGACCATTTGAAGATTGATGCACCGGCAGCAGATATGACAGAGTGGTCAGCTATGGTTGATAAGGTTATGAATCTAAAAAAACAAGTCAAAATTGCTCTTGTTGGTAAGTATGTCGAGCTGCAAGATGCCTACATTTCTGTCGTAGAGGCCTTGAAACACTCTGGTTATGCCAATGATACAGAAGTGAAGATTGATTGGGTCAATGCTAACGATGTGACAGCTGACAATGTGGCAGAACTATTAGATGACGCTGATGGAATTATCGTTCCAGGTGGTTTTGGTCAACGTGGGACAGAAGGTAAGATTCAAGCGATTCGCTATGCTCGAGAAAATGATGTACCAATGCTTGGGGTTTGCTTGGGAATGCAATTGACTTGTATCGAGTTTGCCCGTCATGTTTTGGGACTTGAAGGAGCTAATTCAGCAGAGCTTGATCCTGATACAAAATATCCAATCATCGATATCATGCGTGATCAGATTGATGTTGAGGACATGGGGGGAACCCTTCGTTTGGGACTTTATCCTTCTAAGTTGAAACGTGGTTCTAAGGCGGCGGCAGCTTATCATAACAAAGAAGTGGTCCAACGTCGCCACCGCCACCGTTATGAGTTTAATAATACCTTTCGTGAGCAGTTTGAAGGGGCAGGATTTGTCTTCTCAGGTGTTTCACCAGACAATCGCTTGGTCGAAATTGTTGAAATCCCAGAAAACAAATTCTTTGTGGCTTGTCAGTACCATCCAGAACTTTCAAGTCGTCCAAATCGTCCAGAAGAACTTTACACTGCTTTTGTAACAGCAGCTGTTGAAAATAGTAAATAGTAGAATAAACCTTTGAGAGTCATCTCAGAGGTTTTTAATTTGTTTTCAGTATTATGAAAATCTGGAAAATCAGCTCTGAATTTGGTAAGATAAGATTATGGATTTTGAAAAAATTGAACAAGCATATACCTATTTACTAGAAAATGTCCAAATCATTCAAAACGATTTGGCGACAAGCTTTTATGATGCCTTAATTGAACAAAATGGGATTTATCTAGATGGTCAAACCAATCTAGAGCAAGTCAAAAACAATAACCAGGCTCTAAAACGATTGGCACTTCGAAAAGAGGAGTGGTTACGGACCTATCAATTTTTGTTAATGAAGGCAGCTCAAACAGAACCTCTTCAAGCCAATCACCAGTTCACACCGGATGTGGTTGGTCACTTGATGATTTTTATCATTGAACAACTTTTCCCTGCTGAAAATGTGAGCTTATTGGAATTGGGTTCTGGGATGGGAATTCTGGGAGCTAGTTTCTTAACGTCCATGAACAAAAAGGTAGATTACCTGGGAATAGAACTTGATGATCTCTTGATTGACTTGGCGGCAAGCATGGCGGAAGTAATGGATCTTCAAATGGGCTTTGTCCAAGGAGATGCAGTACGTCCACAAGTATTAAAAGAAAGTGACATCATTGTGAGCGACCTGCCTGTCGGTTACTATCCAGATGATCAGACAGCCTCACGTTATCAAGTAGCGGCTACGAATGAACATACTTATGCTCATCATTTGTTAATGGAACAATCACTCAAGTATCTCAGAACAGGAGGCTATGCGATTTTTCTAGCTCCAACAGATCTTCTGACAAGTCCTCAGAGTGAACTTTTGAAATCATGGCTCACTGACCAGGCTCAACTAGTGGCAATTATTGCCTTACCAGAGGATCTCTTCGCCCAAGGAGCTCAGTCTAAGAGCATTTTTGTCCTACAAAAGAAGACGGGAGAAGGAGTTGAACCATTTGTTTACCCACTTACCAGTCTTCGTGACCCTGAAATTTTGATGGAATTTAAGGAAAATTTTCAAAATTGGTGTCAAGGGCATGAAATCTAGTGTAAATTTTGATATAATAGTTGAAAACGCTTAAAAAGGGGAATAAATTTATGACAAAAACCATTGCAATTAACGCTGGAAGCTCTAGCTTGAAATGGCAACTTTACCAAATGCCAGAAGAAAAGGTGCTTGCAAAAGGTTTGATTGAGCGAATTGGATTGAAGGATTCGGTGTCAACAGTTAAGTTTGATGGTCGTTCTGAAGAACAAGTTCTTGATATTGAAAACCATACCTTGGCTGTTAAGATTTTACTTGATGACTTGATTCGTTTTAATATTATTAAAACTTATGATGAAATTACTGGTGTCGGACACCGTGTTGTTGCAGGTGGAGAGTACTTCAAAGAGTCTACAGTTGTTGAAGGTGATGTCTTAGAAAAAATTGAAGAACTAGGACTTCTTGCTCCATTGCACAACCCTGCCAATGCAGCTGGGATTCGTGCCTTCAAAGAATTGTTGCCAGATATTACAAGTGTAGCAGTCTTTGATACATCATTCCATACAACAATGCCAGAAAAAGCATACCGTTATCCATTACCAACTAAGTACTATACAGAAAACAAGGTTCGTAAATATGGAGCACACGGTACAAGTCACCAGTACGTTGCTCAAGAAGCAGCAAAACTTTTGGGACGTCCACTAGAAGAGTTGAAATTGATCACTTGCCATATCGGTAATGGTGCTTCTATCACAGCTGTTAAGGGAGGTCAATCAATCGATACATCAATGGGATTCACTCCACTTGCTGGTGTTATGATGGGAACAAGAACTGGAGATATCGATCCTGCTATCATTCCTTACTTGATGGAACATACAGAAGACTTCAAGACTCCAGACGATATTAGTCGTATTCTAAACCGTGAATCTGGTCTTCAGGCCGTTTCAGGCTTGTCAAGTGACATGCGTGATGTTCAGAATGGTGTGAACGAAGGCAATCACGATGCTATTCTTGCTTTTGAAATGTATGTTGACCGTATCCAAAAATACATTGGACAATACTTGGCAGTTCTAAACGGGGCAGATGCTATTATCTTTACTGCTGGTGTTGGTGAAAATGCAACTCTTGTGCGTGAGAAAGTTATTTCAGGTATCTCTTGGTTTGGTTGTGATCTAGACCCAGAGAAAAATGTCTTTGGAGTAACTGGAGACATTTCTACAGATGCTGCGACACTTCGTGTACTTGTCATCCCAACTGATGAAGAACTTGTGATTGCGCGTGATGTGGAGCGTTTGAAAAAATAAATGATAAGAAAATCGACCTTCTCGAAAGAGAGGTCGATTTTTATTTTACAAAAATAATTCACCATTTAGTGAGCGAAACTTCGCCACTATTGAGCCAAATTTTCTCACCAGTAGCTAATTGGATCTGTAGTTGACCCTGGTCAGAGATATCACAAGCTTTTCCTGAGATGATTTCTTGATCTTTCTTAAAGGAAATTTCTTTGCCTAAAACAATTGATTGTTTTTTATAGAGGTAAAGCAGCTCATCGGTCTCAGTTTCGTAGAAACATTTCCAGATTTCTGCAATCAGCTCGTTGCGAGTGATTGGGCTATTTTGAGAGAAGAGACTTCCAGCTTTCCCTTGTAGGTTTTTTGGAAAATCAGCGATAGAAAAGTTGATACCAACACCAATAATAACATCTGTGACAAGGCCGGTTTCGACAGAAGTGATGGCTTCGGTTAGAATACCGGCTATTTTTTTATGATTTAGGTATAAATCATTTACCCATTTGATATCTAAATCAATCAGACAAAGGTTTTTAACAGCCTTATAAATTGCGGCTGCAGTCAGGAGTGTATAAGCTGGTAGATCTAGATAAGAGAGATTGGGCTTGAGGTGGAGAGACATGTAAATCCCACCTTGTTCTGGAGAATAGTAGGGGCGTTGAAATCGACCACGTCCCATAGTTTGGCCTGTTGATAGGTAGAGTGTGTCTCCTTTGGCACCAGCTTCCATGGCCTCCTTAGCATCACTCTGGGTTGATTTGGTGATAGGTTTAAATTGAACTGAGATTGGGCTGTTGGCTTCTATTTCTTGAGGTAAGATTAGGTCACCGTGAAGAAGTTTGTAGCCACGGTTTTTGATGCTGTCAATTTCTAAACCTTCCTGCTGGAGGCGTTGGATAGCTTTCCAAACAGAGGTGCGAGAGAGGTTTAATATTTCAGCGATTTTCTCTCCGCTTAAATAATCTGTTTCATGAGCTAAGATTTTGTAAACTTCTTGGTAGGATTTCATACTAGGTCCTTTCTGGAACAACTAGATTTATTGTACCATATTTTTAAAAAAAGGATGCGCGCTTTGAGAGATATCTTAGCTCGCTATAAAATTTTACCTAGTTTTAGTCAGGATGACATGGACAAAGTGGTTTTCAAATCATTTGAAAAATGGTAAAATGTTTTAATAGTTTATTTATCTGAGCTTTATAGCGCAGAGAGAAAGGAACTGTTGTGAAATCAATAGGTATCATTGAAAAATTGAAAGGCTTATCCAAGCAAGAGCTAGTCTTACTAGCTGTTATTCTAAGTATTTTCTTGCCTTTTTATATTTTCGTTATTATTTTTATCGCCTACTTAATAGGTCTAATATTTACAGGAGAGATGAAGGGGATATTAAAACGATTGTCCCACCATTCTATCTTACTTTTATTTATCGGCTATAGTGGTGTTATCTCTCTTTTAGCTCAAAATGTGATGGGGATGGTTTCCACTTTAGGAATGTTCCTCTTTGCAATTTTCTTTTATTATTACCAAGCCCATTTAACCCCTAAGTTTTTCAGATTAGTATTGCAATCGGTTATGTCGCTTAGTGTGCTAGCATCAGTTTTTGCAGCTTTAGAGCACTTTCAGATTGTAAAGAAATTTGATTATACTTTCTTATCACCTAAGATGCAGGTCTGGCATCAGAACCGTGCAGAGGTAGCCTTCTTTAATCCTAATTATTATGGGATTATCTGTTGCTTCTGTATTATGATTGGATTTTACCTAATAAGTACGACTAGATTGAGATGGTTGAGAATTTTCTCTCTCATTGCAATCTTTGCGAATTTGTTTGGCTTGAATTTCACCCAAAATAGAACAGCTTTTCCAGCCATTATCTTTGGTGCGATTATTTATCTTTTCACAACCATTAAAAACTGGCGTGCATTCTGGCTTAGTATCGGAGTCTTTGGTGTTGGTCTAGCCTTCCTCTTCTCGAGTGATTTGGGAGTTCGAATGGGGACGCTCGATTCATCTATGGAAGAACGAGTGTCGATCTGGAATGCAGGTATGACCTTATTCAAACAAAATCCCTTCTGGGGCGAGGGGCCCCTAACCTATATGCACTCTTATCCTCGTATTTTTGCTCCTTATCACGAACATGCTCATAGTATATACATTGATACGATATTGAGTTACGGTGTGGTAGGAACGGTATTGTTAGGAATAGCTTCTTCTGGTCCAATTCGAATGTTGATTGATATGAGTCAGGAGCCGAGCAAGCGTCCAATTGTTGGTCTTTATCTTTCATTCTTAACAGTAGTTGCTGTGCATGGAATTTTTGATTTGGCCCTCTTTTGGATTCAATCCTCCTTCATTTTCCTTTTAGTAATGTGTAGTTTACCATTAAAACATAGTATGATTGGAGAATTTGTTGAATAAACTAAAAGATAGTAGAAATGAGATTTTCTACTATCTTTTTTATTATTGAATAGCTTGAAGTAAGTCTTCAGCTTGTTTTTCTAGAGAAGCAGCAACGCTATCTTCAAGGACTAATTGACCATCTGCCCAGGCAGAATCATTAACACGAGCTGCGGTAAAATCACCAACAACCTGTGTACGGATAAATGGCAAGAGGTCTTTGTAAATCGCAAAGAGTTGATCGTGTCCAGCGTTAGCTACAGATGATACAGTAATAATCTTATCTTGAAGAGCAGATGCTCCACGAGTGTCAGACAAGTCAATTGCGCGTGAAAGCCAGTCAAGTAAGTTTTTCACAGTCCCTGGAATTGAGAAATTGTAGACTGGAGAGAAGATCCAGATAGCATCAGCAACTTGAACAGCTTCGCGAGCCGCTGCAACAGCTGGAAGTGTAGGAACTTCAAGGTCTTGGCTAAAGAGAGGAATGGCTGAGTAGTCAAGGTAACTTACCTCAGCTTTGCCAGCAAGTGCCTTTTCAGCTTCTAGTGCCATTTGGTGATTGAATGAACCTTCACGAAGTGAACCAACGATAAACAATACTTTTTTAGACATAGGGAGTCTCCTTTTAATTTTAATCTTTTAATCAGAACCACTCTGTTGTTATAATATATGTTACAACACGATAAAATCATTTGCAAGGGATATGCTCAGAAAATAAAATCAATAGAATCTAAGTTTTTAATTAAAAATGAAGACCGTAGAAAAGTCTATAAAAACACGGCTTGAAGTTATGTAATGATATCCTAAAAACGTATTGAAAATCCAGATTCCTCCCCTAACTTCACTTGTAATTCACTAGGATAGATGGTAAAATAGACGAGTGAAAAAGAGACAGAAAAAAGAAAAAAATTCCCTATTATTTCAGTACATTATTGGTATAACTTTGTTAACTCTAGTCATCACTTCTGCCTTTCTTTATTTGGTATGGCTCAGCATGAAGCCTTATCGAACTGCAAAGGTAGAAGGTGAGAGACTCGCTAAGCAGTATGCAAATCTAGAAACGGTTAGCCAGATTGATATCTTCAATGGTTTAGAAAGCTATTATAGTGTTCTTGGCCAAGATAAGAACCAGAAACCAGTTGCTGTTTTAATAGAGAAAAGTAGCAACAATATTTACGTATATCAACTAGAAAATGGTACTTCTCAAGAAAAAGCAGAAGCAGTTGTCAGAGAAAAAGGAGCAACTGAGATTGACAAGATTACTTTTGGACGGTACGCTGAAAAGCCTGTCTGGGAAATCAAGTCTAGAGGAGACTATTATCTAGTAGATTTTGAATCTGGTAGCCTAATCGAAAAGGAGAAGCTATGAAACTATCCAAGCGTGTATTAGAAATGGAAGAAAGTGTCACTCTGGCTAGTGATGCAAGAGCAAAGAAGTTAAAGGCTGAAGGAAAAGATGTTCTTTTCTTAACTTTAGGTCAGCCCGATTTTCATACTCCAGAAAATATTCAAGATGCTGCTGTTGCAGCTATTCGAGATGGACGAGCTTCTTTTTATACAGTAGCTTCAGGTTTGCCTGAGTTAAAAGCAGCAGTCAATACCTATTTTGAACGTTATTATGGCTATTCTGTGGCAGCAAATGAAGTCACTTTTGCTACAGGTGCCAAGTTCTCCCTTTATACTTTCTTTATGGTTGTGGTCAATCCAGGCGATGAGGTCATTATTCCAACACCATATTGGGTCAGCTATGGGGATCAGGTTAAAATGGCTGGTGGTGTTCCAGTCTTTGTTCAAGCCAAGGAAGACAATCACTTTAAAGTAACTGTAGAGCAATTAGAAGCAGCTCGCACAGATAAGACCAAAGTCTTGGTACTAAACTCACCCTCTAATCCGACTGGGATGATTTATTCTCGTGAGGAACTCTTGGCCATCGGAAATTGGGCAGTTGAACATGATATTCTCATCCTGGCCGATGATATTTATGGTCGTTTGGTCTATAACGGGAATGAGTTCATCCCAATCTCTAGTCTATCAGAAGCTATTCGCAAGCAAACCATTGTCATTAACGGGGTTTCAAAAGCCTATGCTATGACAGGTTGGCGGGTAGGTTATGCAGTTGGTGATCCAGAAATCATTGCTGCCATGAGCAAATTGACTGGTCAAACAACTTCAAATCTGACAGCAGTGTCTCAATATGCAACGATTGAAGCGCTAACTGGACCTCAAGATTCTGTAGAAATTATGCGTCAAGCTTTTGAGGAACGTCTCAATACCATCTATCCACTCTTGTGTGAAGTTCCAGGTTTTGAGGTTGTCAAACCACAAGGAGCTTTCTATCTCTTCCCGAATGTTAAAAAAGCCATGGAAATGAAAGGTTATACCGACGTAACAGCATTTACAACGGCTATCCTTGAGGAAGTTGGTCTGGCCTTGATTACAGGAGCTGGATTTGGAGCACCAGAAAATGTTCGTCTCAGCTATGCAACAGACCTAGATACACTTAAGGAAGCTATTCGTCGTTTGCACCAATTTATGGAAAAATAATAAGTTAAACCTCCGTCCTTTTGGCGGAGGTTTTTGTTGCCTAAAACTTATGAATTTCTGTCAAACTAGCTAGCTATCAGCCATTATTTGTGGTACAATAATGAGTAATAATGTCTTTGGACAAGTTAAACGAAAAAAGGAAGATAAAACATGACAAAACGTGTAACAATTATCGAAGTAAAAGACTACGTTGGTCAAGAAGTCACTATTGGTGCTTGGGTTGCTAACAAGTCAGGAAAAGGAAAAATTGCCTTCTTGCAATTGCGTGACGGAACTGCCTTCTTCCAAGGCGTGGCTTTCAAACCAAACTTTATCGAGAAATTTGGTGAAGAAGTAGGTCTTGAAAAATTTGATACGATCAAACGCCTAAGCCAAGAAACTTCTGTTTTCGTGACAGGGATTGTTAAAGAAGACGAGCGTTCTAAATTTGGTTACGAATTAGATATTACAGACATCGAAGTTATTGGTGAATCTCAAGATTACCCAATCACTCCAAAAGAACATGGAACAGACTTCTTGATGGACAACCGTCACTTGTGGCTTCGTTCACGCAAACAAGTAGCTGTCATGCAAATCCGTAATGCTATCATCTATGCAACTTATGAGTTCTTTGATAAGAACGGCTTCATGAAATTTGATAGCCCAATCCTTTCAGGAAATGCTGCAGAAGATTCTACAGAACTTTTCGAAACAGACTACTTTGGAACACCAGCTTACTTAAGCCAATCAGGACAGCTTTATCTTGAAGCAGGTGCTATGGCTCTAGGTCGCGTCTTTGACTTTGGTCCAGTGTTCCGTGCAGAGAAATCAAAAACTCGCCGTCACTTGACTGAGTTCTGGATGATGGATGCTGAGTATTCATACTTGACGCACGACGAGTCACTTGACTTGCAAGAAGCTTATGTTAAAGCGCTGCTTCAAGGTGTTCTAGATCGTGCTCCTCAAGCCTTGGAAACCTTGGAGCGTGATAAAGAGCTCTTGAAACGCTACATTGCTGAGCCATTCAAACGCATTACTTACGATGAAGCCATTGATCTTTTGCAAGAGCATGAGAACGACGAAGATGCTGACTACGAACATCTTGAGCACGGAGATGACTTCGGTTCACCACACGAAACTTGGATTTCAAACCACTTTGGTGTACCAACCTTTGTGATCAACTATCCATCAAACATCAAAGCTTTCTACATGAAACCAGTTCCTGGTAACCCAGATCGCGTGCTTTGTGCAGACTTGCTTGCTCCAGAAGGTTACGGAGAAATTATTGGTGGCTCCATGCGTGAGGAAGACTACGATGCCCTTGTCGCTAAGATGGAATCACTTGGTATGGATCTTACAGAGTACGAATTCTACCTTGACCTTCGTAAATATGGTACAGTACCACACGGTGGATTTGGTATTGGTATCGAGCGTATGGTAACCTTCGCAGCAGGTACAAAACACATCCGTGAAGCTATTCCATTCCCACGTATGTTGCACCGTATCAAACCTTAATAGCCATAAAAACGCCGTCTGGCGTTTTTATACTCTTCGAAAATCTCTTCAAACTACGTCAGCTTCACCTTGCCGTATATATGTTACTGACTTCGTCAGTTCTATCCACAACCTCAAAACAGTGTTTTGAGCAGCCTGCGGCTAGCTTCCTAGTTTGCTCTTTGATTTTCATTGAGTATTACTTTAAATGAAAGAGGTAGAGAAAATGTAGGCAAATCTCAGTAAGTCTTTTAGAAACAATCATATTACTTATTGAAAGAGAGAAAACAATGTTTAAAAGAACTTACAAACGCAATATTCCACTCCTAGCAGGTCTGGAATTTACATCTTATTTTGGAATTACCAGTTTTTGGATTCTATTTTTCATTCAGAATGGTCTTTCCTTGCTTCAAATCGGTCTCTTAGAAAGTATCTTTCATGGGACAAGTCTCTTGTGTGAGATCCCTTCTGGTATGTTGGCTGATCGATTTAGCTACAAGACCAATCTCTATTTGGCTCGTTTGGCCAGTATTGTATCCTCTATCTTGATTTTGTTTGGTCAGGGGAATTTTTGGATTTATGCTCTTGCCATGATGGTCAGTGCTTGGTCCTATAATTTTGACTCGGGAACCAGCCCCGCTTTCTTATATGATTCTGCGGTAGAAGCGGGTCAAAAGGACCGATATCTTCAGATTTCTAGCTTTTTGTCTGGTGTGGCAGAAGTCACCCGAACCTTAGGTACAGTTGTGGCAGGCTTCTTTATTCACGGAGCATTGGCTTGGACCTATCTAATTGCTATTGGATTATCTTTTCTTTCTATAATCTTGATTTATTTTATGAAAGAACCAATGGCTAAGAGAGGAAGAAATGAAGTCTTAACCTTTAAAACGATTGTCCTGCAAGTTCGAAAGGAATGGCAGGAAAAACCAGTACTCTTTTACTGGATGCTGACTTATCAGCTAGTCGGGACACTCATGTGCATGTTTTACTTTTACTATCAGCAGAAAATAAGTGACATAGTAGGATGGCAGGTATCGCTGGTCATGCTGATTAGTAGTGGCTTAAATCTTATAGCAGTTTATGTAGCTAGTCAAATTGGTAAAAAATGGAATAGCAATCTAGTTTTTCCGACTCTTGTTGCACTAACGGGCTTGTCCCTACTATTGGTGTTTTCTGGAACACCCTTTGCTTTTCTTCTTGTATATCTTTTAACCAATACACTTTATGCAGTTTATCAGCCTATCTATTTCAATGACTTACAAGGTTATTTACCTTCCAGTGTAAGAGCAACTATGCTTAGTATCAATTCCATGCTCTTTAGTCTTTCCATGATTGTCATTTTCCCATTGATAGGTTGGTTGATTGATCGTTGGGGTCTTGTTGCTGTCTTTTTAGTTCTAGGCCTTATCTTACTTTTAATTTATCCTATATTAATAATCAGCCTAAAAAGGATGGGTAAGCTATTAAATCAGGACTTGAAAACTGAATAAAGCACGAAACCCTATTTGCTCAAAGTAGCATCCTGTGGTACAATAACAAGAAGAAAAGGAGAAGAGCATGATTGATGTTGAAGAAATTCTAAGCAAGATGAATCCCAATCAAAAGATCAACTATGACCGTGTCATGCAAAAGATGGTCCAAGTTTGGGAAAAAAATGAAGAAAGACCAACTATTCTCATGCACGTCTGTTGTGCTCCATGCAGTACCTACACTTTAGAGTACTTGACTAAGTATGCCGATGTGACCATTTATTTTGCTAATTCCAATATCCATCCCAAGGCAGAATATCATAAGCGTGCTTATGTGACCCAAAAGTTTGTCAGTGATTTTAATGAGCGAACTGGCAATAATGTCCAATATCTAGAAGCACCGTACGAACCCAATGAATACCGTAAACTGGTTCGAGGTTTGGAAGAAGAACCTGAAGGTGGCGATCGTTGCAAGGTTTGTTTTGACTATCGTTTGGATAAGACAGCGCAGGTGGCTATGGACTTAGGATTTGACTACTTTGGCTCAGCCCTAACCATCAGTCCTCACAAAAATTCACAAACCATCAATAGTATTGGGATTGATGTGCAGAAAATATATACTACTCATTATCTTCCGAGTGATTTCAAGAAGAATCAAGGCTACAAACGTTCTGTAGAGATGTGTGAAGAGTACGATATCTATCGTCAATGTTACTGTGGTTGTGTCTATGCAGCTCAAGCCCAGAATATCGACTTGGTGCAGGTCAAGAAGGATGCAACAGCCTTTATGGTAGATAAGGATATCGAGAAAGATTATTCTCATATCAAATTTACCGTTACGAAATTAGATATTTAAAGGGAAACCTGCCTTAAGGCAGGTTTTTTGCTAAAATTTACTGGGATAGAAATAGATGGATCAATCTTTAAATTTTTAGTCCGTGTCTTGCGAGAATTCAATAAATCAGTTGAGACTTAAGATTTGTGGATAAAAATGAAGTTTAGGTTAAAAGTGTTTTTTGGAGTCTAGAAGACCAAAAAATAGTTTAATACTGTGGTAAAATTATTCCTTTTTGCATTTATACAACTTATTTTACACTACCTTTATTCTTGTGATATAATGTCAAATTATAGAGTGGAGGTCATTCAGAATGGTTGATAAGGTAATTGAACAATATAAAAATCATGATAATCTTGATATTCGAGTAGAATTGCATAAGAAGTATTCAAAAAATAAACTGGGATTTAATAATTGGATATTTTCTAACTACCAAATCGCTGATGAAGTAAAGGTTCTAGAATTAGGATGTGGTACAGGAGAACTGTGGAAAAGTAATAGTGATTCTATAGATAAAATGAAGCAGTTGGTTGTTACAGATTTTTCTAAAGATATGGTAAAAACAACGAAATCAGTGATTGGAAATAGAGACAATGTCAACTATGAAATAATGGATATTCAAAAGATTTCTTTTGAGAATGAAACCTTTGATATTGTTATTGCTAATATGCTTCTACATCATGTGAATGATATTCCTAAAGCTCTCTCTGAGGTGAATAGAGTCTTAAAAACGGGAGGCATTTTTTACTGTGCTACATTTGGTGAAAATGGGGTTGTAGATTATTTGGCAAGTTTATTTAAAGATGAAGTTGATCAAGATTTAGAAAATAAAACGTTTACTTTACAAAATGGTAAAAGGTACCTGAGTAGGTATTTTAACTCTGTCGATACATTACTCTATGATGATGAGTTACAGGTAACTAGAATAGATGACCTAGTTAAATACATCCAATCGTTTAAAGGAATTTCCGAAATAGGTTCACTAGAAGAGGAAATAATACGTAAAAGATTGGAAAGTGAGTTTAATAATGGTATGTTGATCATTCCTAAAGAATATGGTATGTTTATCGCTCGAAAAGAAAGTTAAGGGAACGAAAGTGTGAAAAATTACGGAGAAGCTTTTCGATATTTTAGAAAATTAAACGGATATTCTTTAGAGTATGCTGCAGCTGATTCTATATCAAAATCTCAACTTTCTAGATTTGAAAGGGGAGAAAATGAAATTTCTCTTTCAACGTTTTTTGAATTATTATCAAATATCAATGTTTCGATAGAGAATTTTTGTAATTATCTAGAAGATTATAAAAGATCAGAGCTTGATAATTTTTTGGTTAATTTATCTCCAAATTTTTATAGTTTGAATACTAAAGGATTGGAGGAGATAAAAAATGAGCAACAAAAACTTTTTGAGAAGAGTGGGGAAAAAATTTATAGAATAAATACAATTATGGTTCAGGGATTATTAAATCAGATAGATTGTAATTATGTAGTTAGTAGAGACGATCTAAATTTAGTATATGACTATTTATTTCAGAAGGAACGATGGGAATCCTATGAGATAACGCTGATTGGCAATTTATATCATCTTTTTGAAATAGATTATATTTACAGGCTTGGAAAAGAAATACTAGAGCGTACACATTATTATGAAAAAATCGGCAAGAATAGAAATTTAGTTGTGTCAGCTTGTTTAAATTTTTGGTTCTGTTGCCTTGAAAATTCACACCTATCATATGCAGACTACTTTGAAATGAAATTAAGAAAATTATTAAAAGATGACACGAAAGTCTTTGAAAAATCTACCTTCAAGTTTGTAGAAGGATATAAAATATACCTGACAGAATCTAAAGAATCCGGAATTAAGCAAATGCAAAATGTCATTAAATATTTTGAGTTTATTGACTCTAAAAATATTGCTTTATATTTTCAAAGACGATTAAATGAGTTAGTAGATTAAATAACATTTTCTTTGTTAAGTGATTTTTTCCAAAGATTGTTCTAAAGGATTGATGCTATGTAGAAAGAAAATACTAAATATTTTGATACGAAGGTGATTTGTATTTTTTTATACCGATTATCTTCGTATTTTTTGTATTAAACGATAGAAGATTGTTCTTAACTTACAAGGAACAAAGAGATTAAAAAATATCAGTATATCTATTTGTTTTGTATATCACGTGAATTTTGCATAAATCTCTTTCTAGTAATGTATTGCAACTCTACTATAGAGGTTTTGTTTACACAACATATTTTACACAACCAAAAAACAAGGTCAGGATTTTGTTCCTGACCTTTGACAACTTTACCGATTCTTTAGTTCTACGTAGCGTTTGTACCAAATGTTGACATAGGCTTCTGAGAAGGGGCCTCGTTCATTGTTGATCCAATCAACAAGAATCTTAACATGCTCTTTCAAAATATAGTCTAAATCATCAGGATAATTCATCTTACGCTTATGACGTTCATATTCTTCAACGTCCAAGAGGCGTTTTTCGCCATCTGTAAAAACTTTAACATCTAAATCATAGTCGATGTATTTTAAAGCTTCTTCGTCTAGATAGTATGGGCTAGCCATGTTGCAGTAGTAGGAAATCCCATTATCACGAATCATGGCAATGATATTAAACCAATATTTTTTGTGAAAGTAAACAATAGCCGGTTCTCGAGTCACCCAACGACGACCGTCACTTTCGGTAACAAGTGTGTGGTCGTTGACGCCGATAATAGCGTTCTCTGTTGTTTTTAGTACCATGGTGTCTCGCCAAGTACGGTGGAGACTCCCATCATGCTTATAACTTTGAATTGTAATAAAGTCGCCTTCTTTTGGAAGTTTCATAACTAACCAACTTTCTACAATTTATAAGTTTATCGTTTACTATTGTATCACATTTTTGTTTAAAGTTCTTAGTTTTTTCATGAAAAAATTAAAGATATTCTCTAAGGGCGCTGGCTATATCCGAAAAATCATAACCTTTTCTAGCTAAAACTTGGGTCAAACGTTGTTTCAGTTCGTAACCTTCATACTTTCGTGAATATTTCCGACACTGCTTGTCTAACTCTTTAAAAATAAGTTCCTGAACAGTTTCCTCTTCTACCTGGCTATCCAGCTGATCAAAGGCTGCTTTGGCCTCCGAGTAGGAAAAACCTTTGTTGGTAAGATTTTGGATTATCTTGTTTTGTAAGGCACGGGCAGGGAGTTTACCATCATATTTTTTCAGTAGTTTTTCGGCTGTACGCTCTGCGACTTCCGTCAGATCAAATTCTTGTAAGACGTCTTGGATAACAGCCTTAGCAACTCCTTTTTGAGAAATCTTTTGTATGAGCATGAAGCTTCCCTTGTCACCAGATAGCTGATTGGAATTGATGATCGCATAGGCATACTGACGGTCATTGATCCAGTTGTCTTCCTTGAGAGCTTGGATGACTTGGGGTATGATTTTCTCATCAATCTCATGTTTAACAAGATAATCTCGGACTTCTTTTTCAGTACGGGCCTTGAAGGATAAGTGGTAGAGGGCCAGATTTTTTCCGTAGGAAAATTGTGCAAAGGTCTGAATTTCTGCAAACTCTTGAGGACTAATTTCCTTATCCTTGGTCAACATAAAGCGAACAATGGTATCCTCTGTAATATAGCAGGTTTGGTCGCTATCAAGTTCTAGCAGATAGAGACGTTTTTTCTTTTCTAGTTTTGTGATTTTCATGGTTTTCCTTTTATCCAAACGCTTCAAAGGCAGCAACGAGTCGAAGTTTATTTACATCGACCTGTTCTCTCCCATAATAGTCAAGAAATAGTTCAGCGTATTTAGGGTCATGTAGGTTATAGTTGAGGGACCAAACTGCCCAAAAGAGATCGATGTGTCGGTCACTGAAATCAGCTAAGCCAAGGTCAATAAAGCAAGAGAAGTGGTCAACATCCTTTAGAATAAAATTCGGTAGACAGGCATCCCCGTGAATAAAGGCATCTGTCTTTAAAAGGTACCCTTGTTCTTGGATGAGTTGGAAGGCCTCTTCGCGGTTGCTAATCCGGAATTGGGGTAGGAGAGCCTTAGCATAGAACTCCCCTTTTTTATAGTTTTTAAAGGCTCTTTCTTTATAGGCTTGTAAATGATTATCTGATGGAAATTTTTGCGGATAAAAGCTGTGAAGCTTTTTAAGAGCCTCTGCCATGGTACGGCAGATTGTCTCTGGCTGGTCTAAAAAAGCGAGAGTATTATGACCAATAGCCTCTTTAGTCAGGAGGTAGTCTTTATCTGTAGATAGATAGTGGATGACTGGAGTTCCTATTCCCTCTTGTTCAAACCAACTCGCAATGCTAGCTTCTCGCTCTAATCTTCCCTTTTGATCTATTTTCAAATAGTAACCTGAATCAAGATAGAGAACCCTTGCGCCTGAATGAGAAGAGCTGTCAGAAAGAGTTGCTCCCTCTATATAAGTTCGTAATTGCTCAGGAAAATCCAATGGGGAAAAATGAGATATCTTTGTATTCATGGTTTTATTGTAACATATTCTTAAACATTGAGAAACTACGTGGTATAATAGACTTATGAGTCTTAAAGTCAAACAAAAAATTCCATTAAAAATCAAGCGCATGGGGATTAACGGGGAAGGAATTGGTTTTTTCCAGAAAACCCTCGTTTTTGTTCCTGGAGCCCTCAAGGGAGAAGATATCTATTGTCAGGTGACTTCTGTCAAGCGTAACTACGTTGAGGCCAAACTGCTTGAGGTCAATAAAAAATCTAAGTTTCGAGTGGTACCAGACTGTACTATTTATAATGAGTGTGGTGGCTGTCAAATCATGCATCTGCATTATGACAAGCAGCTGGAATTCAAGACAGATCTTCTCCATCAAGCACTGAAAAAATTTGCACCTGCAGGCTATGAAAACTTTGAGATTAGACCAACCATTGGTATGCAGGAACCCAAGTATTATCGGGCTAAACTGCAATTCCAAACTCGAAAATTTAAAGGCCAAGTTAAGGCGGGATTATATGCTCAAAATTCCCATTATTTGGTCGAGTTAAAAGACTGCCTAGTCCAAGACAAGGAAACGCAAGCTATTGCCAATCGAATGGCAGAGCTCTTGACCTACCATCAAATTCCGATTACGGATGAACGGAAAATCCTTGGGGTTCGGACCATCATGGTTCGTCGAGCACGGAAAACTGGGCAAGTTCAGATTATCATTGTGACCAATCGTCAATTAAATTTGACTCAATTTGTGAAAGATTTAGTCAAGGATTATCCTGAAGTAGTGACTGTCGCAGTCAATACCAATACTGCTAAAACTAGTGAGATTTATGGGGACAAGACTGAGATTATTTGGGGACAGGATAGTATTCGTGAGGGTGTATTAGACTATGAGTTTTCTCTTTCACCTCGAGCTTTTTACCAGCTCAATCCTGAACAGACTGAAGTCCTCTACAGTGAAGCCGTTAAGGCCTTGGATGTAAATGAGAATGACCATCTGATTGATGCCTATTGTGGTGTTGGAACCATTGGTTTTGCCTTTGCCAAAAAAGTTAAAAGTCTGAGAGGGATGGATATTATTCCAGAAGCTATTGAGGATGCCAAAGAAAATGCCAAGCGCATGGGTTATACCAATACTCACTATGAGGCTGGAACTGCAGAAGAAATCATCCCTCGTTGGTACAAGGAAGGCTATCGTGCCGATGCTTTGATTGTAGACCCGCCTCGTACCGGTTTAGATGACAAACTCTTAGATACCATCGTTAAATACGCTCCTGAAAAGATGGTCTACATTTCCTGCAATGTATCTACCCTGGCGCGTGATTTAGTCCGCTTGGTTGAAGTCTATGACCTGCATTATATCCAGTCGGTTGATATGTTTCCGCACACTGCGCGGACGGAAGCAGTGGTCAAATTAACTAGGAGAAAGCCAGACTCTAAATAGAATTGACGACTGGAAAGTATTTGAAAAGAAGACTTCTAGTTACAGAGTAAGATTTGCAAGCTCCCTCTATTTATGATAAAATAAGTAGAAAATAAAATGAAAAAAGAGGTATGTGAAATGTCACGTAAACCATTTATCGCTGGTAACTGGAAAATGAACAAAAACCCAGAAGAAGCAAAAGCGTTCGTTGAAGCTGTAGCATCAAAACTTCCTTCATCAGACCTTGTTGAAGCTGGGGTTGCAGTTCCTGCACTTGACTTGACAACTGTTCTTGTTGCTGCTAAAGGTTCAAACCTTAAAGTTGCTGCTCAAAACTGCTACTTTGAAAACGCTGGTGCTTTCACTGGTGAAACTAGTCCACAAGTTTTGAAAGAAATCGGTACTGACTATGTTGTGATCGGTCACTCAGAGCGTCGTGACTACTTCCACGAAACAGATGAAGACATCAACAAAAAAGCAAAAGCAATCTTTGCTAACGGTATGCTTCCAATTATCTGTTGTGGTGAGTCTCTTGAAACTTACGAAGCAGGAAAAGCTGCTGAATTCGTAGGTGCTCAAGTTTCAGCTGCTCTTGCAGGATTGACTGCAGAACAAGTAGCTTCATCAGTTATCGCTTATGAGCCAATCTGGGCTATCGGTACTGGTAAATCAGCTTCACAAGACGATGCACAAAAAATGTGTAAAGTTGTTCGTGACGTTGTAGCAGCTGACTTTGGTCAAGAAGTAGCTGATAAAGTACGTGTTCAATACGGTGGTTCAGTTAAACCTGAAAACGTTGCAGAATACATGGCTTGTCCAGACGTTGACGGAGCTCTTGTAGGTGGTGCATCACTTGATCCAGAAAGCTTCTTGGCATTGCTTGACTTTGTAAAATAAGCTTCAAATATCTGAGACAGACAGTTCCCTCCCTCGAGGTTAAGACTGCCTGTCTTCTTTTTAGTAAAAAGGCGTGCGTAAGCACGCTCTTTTCTGCATTTTATACTCAATGAAAATCAAAGAGCAAACTAGGAAGCTAGCCGCAGGCTGTACTTGAGTACGGCAAGGTGAGGCTGACGTGGTTTGAATTTGATTTTCGAAGAGTATTAGAAGAAAAAGAAAGGAGAATCATGCTGTATATTTGGTCTTATCTCAAACGTTATCCCAAGTGGTTAGTGTTAGACTTCTTTGGAGCTATTTTCTTTGTGATTGTCAATCTTGGGCTACCGACTGTTCTTGCTCGCATGATTGACCAGGGAATCAACCAAGGTGACCAGGATAAACTCTATTTTTGGGCTGTCGTAATGTTGATTATTATCGTCTTGGGGACATTTGGGCGGGTTGTTCTATCCTATGCTGCTAGTAAACTGACCACCAATATGGTTAAGGACATGCGAAATGATGTTTATGCTAAATTACAAGAGTATTCTCATCACGAATATGAACAAATTGGTGTTTCTTCACTAGTTACTCGTATTACCAGTGATGCCTTTGTCCTTATGCAGTTTGCAGAGCAGACGCTTAAGTTGGGTGTTATCACTCCCATGATGATGCTGTCGAGTATTCTCATGATTTTCTTAACTAGTCCCTCACTAGCCTGGATTGTCGCTTTTTCCGTTCCTTTCCTAGCTGTAGTAGTCCTTTATGTAGCGGTCAAAACGCGCCCCTTATCTGAAAAACAACAGAAAACACTGGACAAGATAAACCAATATGTCCGTGAAAATTTGATGGGCTTGCGAGTGATTCGTGCCTTTGCTCGTGAAGACTTCCAAGAAAACCGTTTCGAAGAGAAAAATGCGATCTATGCGGATAATTCAAATCGTTTGTTCAAATTGACTGGTTTGACAGAGCCACTTTTTGTGCAAATCATTATTGCTATGATTGTAGCTATCGTTTGGTTTGCTCTAGATCCTCTCAAGCAAGGAAGTTTGCAGATTGGGGATTTGGTAGCCTTCATCGAGTATAGTTTTCATGCCCTCTTGTCCTTCCTTTTCTTGTCAAACCTCTTTACCATGTACCCTAGAACGGCCGTATCCAGTGAACGTTTGAAGGAAATCATGGAAATGCCGATTTCCATTGATCCAAATGAAGACGGAATTCAAGAAACAGAAACACATGGTTACTTAGAATTTGATAATGTGACCTTTGCTTATCCTGGGGAAACAGAAAGCCCTGTTTTGCATAACATTTCCTTTACTGCTAAACCGGGAGAAACCATTGCTTTTATCGGTTCGACTGGGTCAGGTAAGTCTACTCTGGTTCAGTTAATTCCTCGTTTTTATGATGTTACACTGGGGAAAATTAAGGTCGATGGTGTTGATGTCCGGGATTACCGTCTCAAATCACTCCGCCAGAAAATTGGTTTTATTCCACAAAAAGCCTTGCTCTTTACAGGGACTATCGCAGATAATCTCCGTTACGGAAAAGAGGACGCCAGTCATGAGGACTTGCACCAAGCAGCTGATGTAGCCCAAGCCAAGGACTTTATCGAGAGTCGAGAAGAAGGTTTTGCAACTCATCTAGCTGAAGGGGGAAGCAATCTATCAGGTGGTCAAAAGCAACGCTTGTCGATTGCCCGCGCAGTCATCAAGGGTCCAGATATCTATATCTTTGATGATTCCTTCTCAGCCTTGGACTACCGTACTGATGCTATCTTGCGCCGTCGTCTCAAGGAAGTGACTCAAGATGCTACGGTATTGATTGTTGCGCAACGTGTTGGAACCATTATGGATGCGGACCAGATTATCGTCCTTGATAAGGGCGAAATCGTTGGTCGTGGCCGTCATGAAGAATTGATGGAGACTAATGACATCTATCGAGAAATTGCTGAGTCGCAGTTGAAAAATGCGTCTCTGACAGAAGAATAGGAGGTAAAAGATGAAACAACAATCTAGTCTAGCTCGTCTATGGAGCTATTTAAAAGCCTACCGTTTCTCTGTTTTCTTTGCAGTCTTCTTGAAAATAGTCAGCGTCATTATGAGTGTTATCGAGCCTTTCGTATTAGGGCTTGCCATCACAGAATTAACCAGCAATCTTCTTGCTATGGCAAATGGTGTTGCAGGAGCGGGTATCAATACCAGCTATATCGCAGTAATTCTAGTGATTTATCTCTTGCGTGGTCTTCTCTATGAGTTGGGTTCTTACTACTCGAACTACTTTATGACCAATGCTGTGCAGTCTATGGTACAGGATTTGCGAAATAAAATGAGTGAAAAAATCAATCGTATTCCTGTGTCTTACTTTGACAAGCACCAGTTTGGAGATTTGTTAGGCCGTTTTACCAGTGATGTAGAGACTGTTTCAAATGCCCTTCAACAATCTTTCTTACAGATTGTCAATGCAGTCTTTACCATTCTTTTTGTTATGGGAATGGTCCTCTATCTAAATCTTCAGTTGGCTATCATTGTTATCTTGTCGATTCCAGTGACTTATTTTGGAGCTAAAACGATTCTAAATCGTTCGCAGCCATACTTTAAGCAGCAGGCGGCTATATTGGGACGTATGAATGGATTTGTACAGGAAAACTTGACAGGTTTCAATGTTTTAAAACTTTTCGGACGTGAAGAAAACTCTCAAGAGAGATTTGAAAAGATTACGGATGAATTGCAACAAGTCGGATTTAAGGCGAGCTTTATTTCAGGATTGATGATGCCTGCCCTTCATATCGTGTCTGATTTAACCTACCTGATTGTTGCTGTCTTAGGTGGTTTGCAGGTTATTGCAGGACGCTTGACTATTGGTAACATGCAGGCCTTCGTTCAATATGTATGGCAAGTCAGCCAGCCGATCCAAAATATCACTCAGTTAGCTGGGCAAATGCAAAGTGCTAAGTCTTCGCTTGATCGTGTCTTTGAAGTTTTGGATGAACAGGAAGAAGTCCAAACTGCTGAAGTAAAAGACTTGGCACCATTGACAGGTCAAGTTAGCTTCAAAAATGTCGATTTCCAATATGTGGAAAACAAACCATTGATTCGCAATTTCAACCTAGATGTTGAACCTGGAGAGATGGTGGCAATCGTAGGACCAACTGGAGCAGGGAAAACAACCTTGATTAACCTTCTCATGCGTTTTTACGATGTGACAGCTGGCGCCATTTTAGTGGATGGCCAAGATATTCGTGACCTGTCTCGTCAGGACTATCGTCGACAGTTTGGGATGGTCCTACAGGATGCCTGGCTCTATGAAGGCAGTATCAAGGAAAATCTTCGCTTTGGAAATCTTGAGGCAACAGATGAAGAAATCGTTGAGGCAGCTAAGGCGGCCAATGTTGACCACTTTATCCGCACTCTTCCTGGTGGCTATAACATGGAGATGAATCAAGAATCTAGCAATATTTCTCTTGGTCAGAAACAGTTGTTAACTATCGCACGTGCTCTCTTAGCGGATCCAAAAATCTTAATTTTGGACGAAGCAACCTCATCAGTCGATACTCGTCTAGAGCTCTTGATTCAAAAGGCCATGAAACGTTTGATGAAGGGGAGAACAAGCTTTGTCATTGCCCATCGACTTTCGACTATTCAGGAAGCTGACAAAATTTTGGTGCTGAAAGATGGACAGATAATCGAACAGGGGAATCATGAAAGTCTTTTAGCTGCAAAAGGTTTCTATTATGATCTTTATCAAAGTCAATTTTCGAATAAAAACAGAGAAAATAGCTAGAATAAATAGCTATTCGTTTTCTTAAATTATCAGTCAATTAGAACTTTTTTAATATGAGTTAATTCCCTTGCTTTTGTCTACTGGGAGTAGTATACTAAAATAGTAATCAATAAAGATGGTTACAAAAAATAATTATGAGGTGAGAAAAATGGTAGAATTGAAAAAAGAAGCAGTAAAAGACGTAGCAACATTAACTAAACCAGCGGCAGAAGCGCTAATAAATACAAAGGAAGTTTTGAATCAAGCAGTAGCAGACTTGTATGTAGCACATATCGCTCTTCATCAAGTCCACTGGTACATGCGTGGTCGTGGTTTCCAAGTATGGCATCCTAAGATGGATGAATACATGGATAGCCTTGATGGTTACCTTGACGAAATCAGCGAACGTTTGATCACCCTTGGTGGCAAACCATACTCTACTCTGACAGAGTTCCTTCAACACAGTGAAATCGAAGAAGAAGAAGGAGAATTCCGCAACGTAGAAGAAAGTTTGGAACGTGTTCTTGAAATTTATCGTTACCTCATCACTCTTTTCCAAAAAGCTTTGGATGTAACAGATGAAGAAGGTGATGATGTAACCAATGATATCTTCGTTGGTGCTAAGGCAGACCTTGAAAAAACTGTCTGGATGCTTGCAGCAGAATTAGGACAAGCACCTGGTTTGTAAGATACTCTATTTTGTCAAAAATCCGTAGAAACTTTCTACGGATTTTTTCTATTTCGGAGGGCATTCCAAAACAGTCTTTTTTGAAGATTTTTGATAAAATAGAACTATCAATAAAAAGGATGAAAGCATGACAAAGAAAATCGTAGCCATCTGGGCACAAGATGAAAAGGGTGTAATCGGAAAAGAGGATCGCTTACCATGGCATTTGCCAGCAGAGTTAAAACATTTTAAAGAAACAACCTTGAATCATGCCATCTTGATGGGACGTGTCACCTTTGATGGAATGGGACGACGTTTGCTTCCAGGACGTGAGACTCTGATTATGACACGCAATCCTAAAGAGTCAATTGAGGGTGCTCTGGTTTTCCAAAATGTTGAGGATGTTTTAGACTGGTACCATAAACAAGATAAAAATCTCTATATCATTGGGGGCAAACAGATTTTCCAGCTTTTTGAACCATATCTCGATGAGATTATTGTGACACAAATCCATGCTCAAGTTGAAGGGGATACTTTTTTTCCAGCAGATTTTGATTTGACTGTTTTTGAGACTGTTGCAAGCAAATCTTATACCAAGGATGAGAAAAATGCCTATGATTTTACCATCGAATATAGAAAGAGAAAGGAAGTCTAATGGAGCGTAGTATTTTTGGATTTTTTACAGCTCTTTTGTGTGCTGTCTGTCTTGTGGCTGGATCACACGCTTTTCGTAAAAAGCGCTTTGGACTTGCTACTCTGCTTTGGCTTAATGCTTTTACAAACTTGGTGAATAGCATTCATGCTTTTTATATGACCTTATTTTAGATAGAATGAATAGTTAGAACGGAAGGGAATCATGTCTACAAATAGGAAAAATGATATGATGGTTTATTGCTCATTTTGTGGCAAAAGCCAAGAAGAAGTTAAAAAAATAATTGCTGGGAACAATGCCTTTATCTGTAATGAATGTGTGGAGTTGGCTCAGGAAATTATTCGTGAGGAGTTGGCTGAGGAAGTTTTGGCGGACTTGTCTGAGGTACCAAAACCAATCGAACTCCTAAATATTTTGAACCACTATGTGATTGGTCAAGATCGTGCCAAACGTGCTCTGGCAGTGGCTGTATATAACCACTACAAACGCATCAATTTCCATGACACTCGTGAAGAGACTGAAGATGTGGATTTGCAAAAGTCAAACATTCTAATGATTGGCCCAACTGGATCAGGGAAGACTTTCCTTGCTCAGACTCTGGCTAGAAGTTTGAATGTACCATTTGCCATTGCTGATGCAACAGCTCTTACTGAAGCTGGTTATGTGGGTGAGGACGTTGAAAATATCCTCCTCAAACTCTTGCAAGCAGCTGACTTTAACATTGAACGAGCAGAGCGTGGAATTATCTACGTCGATGAGATTGATAAGATTGCTAAGAAGAGCGAGAATGTTTCTATTACACGTGATGTTTCTGGTGAAGGTGTGCAACAAGCCCTCCTTAAGATTATCGAAGGTACAGTAGCAAGTGTTCCTCCACAAGGTGGACGCAAACATCCACAACAAGAAATGATTCAAGTAGACACCAAGAATATCCTCTTCATCGTGGGTGGTGCCTTTGATGGAATCGAAGAAATTGTCAAACAGCGTCTTGGTGAAAAAGTTATCGGTTTCGGACAAAATAGCAAGGCTATTGACGAAAACAGCTCATACATGCAAGAAATCATTGCAGAAGATATTCAGAAATTCGGTATTATTCCTGAATTAATTGGACGCTTGCCTGTCTTTGCAGCCTTGGAGCAGTTGACAGTAGATGACTTGGTTCGCATTTTGAAAGAGCCAAGAAATGCCTTGGTTAAACAATACCAGACCTTGCTTTCATATGACGATGTGGAGCTTGAATTTGACGATGAGGCTCTCCAAGAGATCGCTAACAAAGCTATTGAACGTAAGACTGGTGCGCGTGGTCTTCGCTCAATCATCGAAGAAACCATGCTAGATGTTATGTTTGAAGTTCCAAGTCAAGAAAATGTGAAAACTGTTCGTATCACAAAAGAAGCAGTTGATGGAACAGCTAAGCCAATTCTAGAGACAGCCTAGAGGTGACTATGGAAATCAATACACACAATGCTGAGATTTTACTGAGTGCTGCCAACAAGTCCCACTATCCGCAGGATAAACTTCCTGAAATTGCTCTTGCAGGACGCTCAAATGTTGGTAAATCGAGCTTTATCAATACCATGCTCAATCGAAAAAATCTAGCTCGTACCTCTGGAAAGCCAGGGAAAACACAACTACTTAATTTCTTTAATATTGATGATAAGATGCGTTTTGTAGATGTGCCTGGTTATGGTTATGCCCGTGTGTCCAAAAAGGAACGCGAAAAATGGGGACGCATGATTGAGGAGTACTTAACCACTCGAGAAAATCTTCGAGCAGTGGTTAGTCTCGTTGACCTCCGTCATGATCCGTCAGCAGATGATGTACAGATGTACGAATTTCTTAAATATTATGAGATTCCTGTCATCATTGTGGCGACCAAGGCAGACAAGATTCCGCGAGGTAAATGGAACAAGCACGAATCAGCCATTAAAAAGAAATTAAACTTTGATCCAAGTGATGACTTTATCCTCTTTTCATCCGTAACAAAAGAAGGAATGGACCAGGCTTGGGATGCTATTTTAGAAAAATTGTGAGGAATACATATGGCAAAAACAATTCATACAGATAAAGCTCCAAAGGCAATCGGACCTTACGTTCAAGGAAAAATCGTTGGGAACCTTTTGTTTGCTAGCGGTCAAGTTCCTTTATCTCCTGAAACTGGAGAAATCGTAGGAGAAACGATTCAAGAACAGACCGAACAAGTCTTGAAAAACATTGGCGCTATTTTGGCAGAAGCAGGTACAGATTTTGACCATGTTGTTAAAACAACTTGTTTCTTGAGTGATATGAACGACTTTGTACCTTTCAATGAGGTATACCAAACAGCCTTTAATAAGGAATTTCCAGCTCGTTCAGCTGTAGAAGTAGCTCGTCTTCCTCGCGATGTAAAAGTCGAAATTGAAGTCATCGCTGAGATTGGATAAGCGAGTTGAAGTTTGGTTCTTCCAAACTTCTTTTGATATAAGGAGACTATGATGACAATGAAACAACTTCACCTGGTGATTGTAACAGGGATGAGTGGTGCAGGGAAAACTGTAGCCATTCAATCCTTTGAAGATTTAGGATATTTTACCATTGATAATATGCCACCAGCTCTATTGCCAAAGTTTTTGCAGTTGGTAGAGACCAAGGATGACGACCATAAGTTAGCCCTAGTGGTGGATATGCGAAGCCGCTCTTTCTTCTCAGAGATTCAAGCTGTCTTGGATGAATTGGAAAATCAAGATGATTTGGATTTCAAGATTCTCTTTTTGGATGCTGCTGATAAGGAATTGGTAGCACGCTATAAGGAAACTAGAAGAAGTCACCCTCTTGCAGCAGATGGTCGTATTTTGGATGGGATCAAGCTGGAACGCGAACTCTTGGCTCCTTTGAAAAATATGAGTCAAAATGTGGTTGATACAACAGAGTTAACTCCTCGTGAACTTCGCAAGACTATTGCAGAGCAATTTTCGGACCAAGAACAAACTCAGTCCTTCCGTATTGAGGTCATGTCTTTTGGCTTTAAATACGGCATTCCAATTGATGCAGATTTGGTATTTGATGTTCGTTTCTTGCCAAACCCTTACTATCTGCCAGAACTTCGGAATCAGACAGGTGAAGATCAGGCAGTTTATGACTATGTCATGAACCATGAGGAATCTGAAGATTTCTACCGTCATTTGTTAGCCTTGGTTGAACCAATCCTACCAGGCTACAAAAAAGAAGGCAAATCAGTCTTAACTATTGCGATTGGTTGTACTGGTGGCCAACACCGAAGTGTTGCTTTTGCCAAGCGTTTAGCAACTGACCTATCAAAAAGTTGGCCTGTAAATGAAAGTCATCGTGATAAAGACCGAAGAAAGGAAACGGTAAACCGTTCATGAGAAAACCTAAAATTACGGTGATTGGTGGAGGAACCGGAATCCCTGTTATTTTAAATAGTCTACGGGAAAAAGACGTCGAAATTGCAGCCATAGTAACCGTTGCGGATGATGGTGGTTCTTCAGGCGAATTGCGTAAAAACATTCAACAGTTGACACCTCCAGGGGATTTACGTAATGTCCTTGTAGCCATGTCAGATATGCCAAAATTCTATGAAAAGGTCTTTCAATACCGTTTTTCAGAGGATGCAGGTGCTTTTGCTGGTCATCCATTAGGAAACATTATCATAGCTGGATTATCTGAAATGCAGGGCTCAACCTATAATGCCATGCAATTGCTGAGTAAATTTTTCCATACTACAGGGAAGATTTTCCCATCAAGTGACCATCCTTTGACACTCCATGCTGTCTTTAAAGATGGATCAGAAGTTGCTGGGGAAAGTCACATTGCAGATCATCCAGGTATGATTGACCATGTCTATGTGACAAACACTCTAGATGATGAAAAACCGCAGGCTAGCCGTCGTGTTGTCAATACCATTCTTGAGAGTGATATGATTGTTTTGGGACCGGGATCGCTCTTTACTTCGATTTTGCCTAATATTGTTATTGAAGAAATTGGTCAGGCTCTTCTGGAAACTAAGGCTGAAATTGCCTATGTCTGCAACATCATGACTCAACGTGGAGAGACAGAACATTTCTCAGATAGTGATCACGTAGAAGTCTTGCATCGTCATTTGGGCCGTCCATTTATCGATACTGTCCTTGTTAATATCGAAAAGGTTCCGAGGGACTATATGGATACCAACCGTTTTGATGAGTATTTGGTGCAGGTTGAGCATGATTTTGAAGGTTTGCGTAAGCAAGTCCCACGTGTCATTTCATCCAACTTTCTACGCTTGGAAAATGGGGGAGCCTTTCACGATGGTGATTTAATCGTAGATGAGCTCATGCGGATCATACAGGTGAGAAAATGAGTTTTACAGTAGCAGTAAAAGAAGAAATTTTAAGTCAGCATCACCTGAGTCGTCATGAATTGTCAGCTATTATCAAGATGTCGGGTAGTATTGGTTTATCGAGCTCTGGTTTGACCTTGTCCGTCATTACAGAAAATGCTAAGTTGGCCCGTCATCTCTATGAATCTTTCTTGCACTTTTATGGCATCAAGTCTGAGATTCGTCACCACCAGAGAAGTAATCTACGGAAAAATCGCGTCTATACTGTATTTACGGATGAGCGAGTCCAGGAACTTTTAGCAGATTTGCGTTTGGCCGATTCTTTCTTTGGTTTGGAGACTGGGATTGATCCAGAAATTTTAGGAGATGAGGAAGCAGGTCGTGCCTATCTCTGTGGAGCCTTCTTAGCGAATGGCAGCATTCGTGATCCCGAGTCAGGGAAATATCAGTTGGAAATTAGTTCGGTTTATCTAGACCACGCCCAAGGGATTGCTTCGCTCTTGCAGCAGTTCTTGCTAGATGCAAAGGTTATCGAACGAAAAAAGGGGGCAGTGACCTATCTTCAGCGAGCGGAAGATATTATGGATTTCCTGATTTTAGTGGGAGCCATGGAGGCGAGAGATACTTTTGAAGGCGTCAAGATTCTCCGAGAAACTCGGAATGATCTCAATCGTGCTAATAATGCAGAGACAGCTAATATCGCTCGTACGGTTTCTGCAAGCATGAAAACTATCAACAATATCAGTAAAATCATTGATACCATAGGTCTAGATAGCCTACCAGTAGATTTGCAGGAAGTAGCACATTTGCGTATCCAACATCCGGACTACTCTATCCAGCAATTGGCTGACAGTTTGACAAATCCACTCACAAAAAGTGGTGTCAATCATCGACTGAGAAAGATAAATAAAATTGCTGATGAACTATAGATAGGTACAATAGAAAATGACTAATCTTTATAATAAGTTGAATGAGCGTATATATGATAATTGCAAGATGTATTATGATAAGTACTTAGAGCAAGATGAGTTGACTAATGAACAATCTGGGATTATGGGTGGACTATATCAGTCATTAAACATCGTTGCAAACGAATATCTTATCAACAACGAAAAGGAAAACTCAAAATATAGAGATTTGCTTAACAAAATCGAAAAGTTATTAGGAATAATGTAAAACATCCCTTTTTTACTATATACAATGAAATCATAAGTATAAAATATTTGTGATTTTTTTGTTTGAAAGGGGGGTGAAAATTATCTAGAGATGGGACTAAAAATTTAAAACCAGTTACAGAACGAAGCAAAGATGAAATAAGAGCTATTAGCTCAAAAGGAGGAAAAGCGTCTGGCATAGCTAGAAGAAAAAAACTGATCTAAAAAAGCATTTGAAACCCTCTTATCTTTGGATGTGACGGATAGTAAAATCAAGAAACAACTTGAAGAAATAGGTATGGCTGGCAACAATGAGGCGTTACTAGCCTTTGCAATCTTTCAGCAAGCTGTAAAAGGCAATCAGAAAGTAACTGAGAACATAATCAAGCTGACCAATACTAAAGATAAATACGATATACAAGAGCAGAAAGATTGCATCAAAGCGCTCAAGAACTATAAAACCACAAATCCTAGGATTCGTGGTTTTTTCTTATAGACTTGTAGAGTGTTTTGGTTGTACTTTTTGTTCTGGGTCAATGTAGTTGATGGCATTGTTGACAGCAGTAGGTGCTTCGCCAAGACCTGTCGCAATCAGGTCAATCTTACCTTCGTAGTAGCAGCAGTCGCCGATAGCGTAAATTCCAGCCTGGCTTGATTCTTGCTTACTATTGACGATAATCTTATGACGATTCAGTTCTAATCCCCAATTTTTAAGATTACCAACTGATGATTTGAAGCCATAGTTGACAAAGAGGTGGTCCAGTTCAAGGCTTTCGGCTTCATCTGATTTAACTTTTGTGATTTCCAGTTTGTCCAGAGTTTGACCATCTCCAAGAAGTTGACTTGGCACAAATGGTGTTTTGATGCTAACAGATGATTCTTGAAGGGCTTGGACACTATGTTCAAGCGCACGGAAGTTATCTCGACGGTGAACAAGTGTAGTTGGAGCAATCTTTTCAAAAGCTAAGGCCCAGTCCACAGCAGAGTCTCCTCCACCCAGGATGGTTACTTTCTTGCCAGCATATTGTTGAATGTTAGAAACGTGGTAATGGATATTTTCATAACTATCAACACCATCCAATTCAAGTGGACGCGGTTTAAAGGCACCACCACCCATAGCGATAATGACAGCTTTACTACTATGAATACCTTTAGTAGTTGTTATCTTAAATACATCATTCTCTTTTTCAATGTCAAGAACAGTTTCATTGAGATGTGCTGGTGTATCAAAACCTTTTAGTTGTTCTAAGAGGCGATTAGTTAGTTCTTCGCCAGTGAGATTTGGGAAACCTGGGACATCAAGAATTTGTTTTTCAGGATAAAGAATGGCAGGTTGGCCACCTAATTGAGGAAGAGAGTCAATGATTTGTACTTTAGCTTGACGTAAATTTGCATAAAAGGCTGCGAAAAGACCAACTGGGCCACCTCCTATGATGGTAATATCATATAATTCAGACATGGTTTCTCCTTATTTCATGTTTATCATTTTATTCTATCATATTTTCTACTAATTTAAAATGAGGTAGGGGGGAGAAAATTTCCATTAAAAATGGTATAATGAAGAGAAGCATTTTTGGAGAGGGGACATAGGATGAATTTTCAGCAATTATCTAATCTTCAATACTGGTCTAGTTTATTTTCCAGTCCTTGGAGTATTGCGATAAATGTGATTGATATTCTAATCGTTGCTTATATTTTATATCAATTTACAAAATCAATTGCAGGAACCAAGATTATGATTTTGGTTCGAGGCGTTTTAGTTTTTATCTTAGCTCAGATTGCGGCTAATTTTTTGGGCTTGACGACTATTTCCTGGTTGATTAACCAATTGATTACCTATGGAGTTATCGCAGCGGTTGTTATCTTTTCTCCAGAAATTCGGACAGGTTTGGAACGATTAGGTCGAGCTACGGACTTCTTTTCAAATACTCCTATGAGTTCAGAAGAGCAGATGATACAGGCTTTTGTCAAATCGGTTGAGTATATGAGCCCGCGAAAGATTGGAGCTTTGGTAGCTGTTCAACGTGTGAGAACCTTGCAGGAGTACATTGTTACAGGAATTCCTTTGGATGCTAAGATTTCTGCTGAGTTATTAATTAACATCTTTATCCCTAATACGCCTCTCCATGACGGTGCAGTCATTATCAGTGGAGATCGGATTGCAGTAACTTCTGCCTATTTACCACTGACTAAAAACACAGGTATTTCCAAAGAGTTCGGAACTCGTCACCGTGCAGCCATAGGTTTATCAGAAGTTTCAGATGCCCTTACTTTTGTTGTATCTGAAGAAACTGGAGGTATATCCATCACCTACAATGGTGTCTTCAAACATGATCTAAGTTTGGAAGAATTCGAGGAAGAACTACGTCGTATTCTGATACCTAAGGATGAACAAGAACTAAGCTTAAAAGAACGTCTATTAGGAGGCTGGAATAATGAAAAGAAATAGTCTTTATATCATCTCCTCACTCCTCTTTGCATGTGTCCTGTTTATCTATGCAACATCAATCAATTATCAAAACAATACCAATGCAAGGCAAACTAAAACTGAAACCTATACCAATACAGTAGTCAATGTACCGATTGATATTCAGTATGATAGTGAGCAGTATTTTATCAGTGGTTTCAGTTCAGAAGTAACGGTATTTTTGACGGGTTCGAATCGAGTCACCTTGGCTAGTGAGATGCAGGAAAGCACTCGTAAATTTAAAGTGACTGCTGATTTGACCCAGGCTACAGAAGGAACGATTGAAGTTCCCTTGACCATTGAAAATCTTCCAAGTGGTTTGACAGCTGTAGCAACACCTCAAAAGATCACAGTCAAGGTTGGTAAGAAAGTTACTCGAGATAATGTACCTGTTGTACCTCAAATTGATTCTAGTCAAATTGATGAGAAGATTATAATCGAACGTGTGACTGTTTCTGATGAAAAAGTTTCAGTAACTAGTGATGCGGATACACTATCTAAGATTGATCGGATTGTTGCAGTTTTACCAACGAGTGAACAGATTACAGGGAACTATTCTGGATCAGTTCCTTTGCAAGCTGTTGATAAAAATGGGGCTGTCTTACCAACAGTGATTACACCTTTTGAAACTACTATGAAAGTAACGACCAAAGCTGTAAGAACAACAAGTAGCACAAGCACAACAAGTAACACTTCGTCTACTGAAAACTCTTCAACGACAGCAGCAGAGACGAAGTCAGAATCTTAAAATAAACATTAAACTAGAAAAGGAATCTTAAAATGGGTAAATATTTTGGAACGGACGGAGTCCGTGGAGAAGCAAACGTAGAATTAACGCCAGAATTGGCCTTTAAATTGGGTCGCTTTGGAGGATATGTCCTCAGTCAACATGCGACAGAAGCGCCTAAGGTTTTTGTTGGACGTGACACTCGTATCTCAGGTCAAATGCTAGAAGCAGCTTTGATTGCAGGCCTCCTTTCAGTCGGAATTCACGTTTATAAGCTTGGAGTTCTTGCAACACCAGCAGTAGCATATTTGGTGAAAACTGAAGGAGCGAGCGCAGGTGTCATGATTTCAGCTAGCCATAACCCAGCCCTTGATAACGGGATTAAATTCTTTGGTGGTGATGGCTTTAAGCTAGACGATGAAAAAGAAGCAGAAATCGAAGCCTTGCTTGACGCCAGTGAAGATACTCTCCCACGTCCAAGTG
>NZ_JBFNFE010000020.1:0-330 GCF_040888245.1 Streptococcus wuxiensis | reverse complement strand
GACAATTGAGAGGCTAGGACTTTTGTCCCGGCCTCTTTTTTAGTAGCTAGGATTTTGTACCAGGTTTTATCTCTTATTTCTCAACACGTGATTTGTTGGCGATATCAGCTAGGATTGCTGCTACAAACTCATCATCTTTTAAACATTAAAACGGTATCTACTTTCAGAGGAGATATCGTTTTTCTTCTTCGGATAAGGATACAAAAATTTCTTCCTTTCTCTATCTTTTAAATGAATTGATTTCTTCAGAGAAAGACTGTAAAATTTTTGATATAATATGTAGGATGGACTGATGGATATTTAATACTCTTCGAAAATCAAATTCAAACC